>JAADDB010000152.1 GCA_013154135.1 Chloroflexota bacterium | reverse complement strand
CTAAGAACGGCGGGGGATACGTCGGCCGTGTGTGGCGACTTGTGGCCGGTCATGTGCTTATCCAGAGCCCCCGCAGGGGGCTTCCCATTTTTAGCCCGGGGGTTCAGCCCCGGGCGATGGGGCATGAGTAACAATTGAGGGGGCGCGGATGTAGAGCTCCTCCGGGTGGGTTCCGGGGGGCTGCCGGGTTTCGTTGGCCGATCGTGCGTCCGTTATTACAACGCGCGGCTGGCTACCACGCTCTATGGCGCATCGTTCGTCCCTCGGCTTTTGGCCACAAAGGCTTCGAACGCGCGGGAAAGTTCTTGGGTGATGGGACCCACCTCCCCCGTACCCACGGGATGTCCGTTGACCCGGGTGACAGGCATCACATGTCGGCTGGTGCTGGTGATGAACATCTCATCCCAATCGGGCATGCTCGAAAGGGGAATAGGGCGGAAGATGAGCCGATACCCGCGTTCCCGAGCCAGCCGGATGACAATGTCCCGGGTGACGCCCGCGATGACCAGGTGATCCGGTGGGGTGACCAATCCCCCTTGGATGACCACGAACACGTTGCTGCTTGCCCCCTCCCGAATGCCATCCCGAGCGACTAGGAGTCCCTCGTGACAGCCCGCGGCTTCGGCCGCGCGGCGGGCCAGGAAGTTCACCAGCGTGTTCAGCGTCTTCGCGGTGGGCAGTGCGCGCTCCCCTTCGTACGTGACCACACACGCCCCTCTCTCATACAATTCCCTGGGGTGGCGAACGGGCGGAAAGAGGAGGACGTAAACCGTGGGCTCGGTAAACGGGTCCCCGTTGACCGCGAGAATACGCACCGTGCTGTCCTCGCGGGGTCGGGTGGACACCACATCCCACACCCACCGTTTCAACGTCCTGTGAGACGCGGGGAGACGTAGCTGAATGGCCTCGGCCGAACGTTCCAGCCGGCGCACGTGTTCATCCAGGCAGAAGGGATGCCCTCGGAGCACCTGAACCGTCTCGTAGACCCCCAACGCGTGGAGCACCGCGGGATTCTGGATGTGGACCCGAGCCTCCTCCGCGGGGATGGGCTGTCCGTTGCGGGTGACGACAAGGGGCAACGTCGTCATGAGCCCCCGACCTCTGCCTGGAAGAGATCGCGGAACGCGTCCATGAGGCGTCGGGTGATGGGGCCCACCTGCAGTTCCTGCTGGTCAATGAGGTTGATGGGCAGAATGTGGCGACGGGTGCTGGTGAGGAAGGCCTCCTCCCACCGGGGCAACTCCTTCACAGGGAGCGGTCGTCGCTCTGTGGGAATGCCCAGCCGGTGGGCCAAATCCAGCACAATGCTCAGGGTGACCCCTTCCAGCGCCGCGCCGTAGGGTGGGGTCACCAGGGTGCCGTCGATGACCGCGAACACATTGCAGTTGGACCCTTCGGTGATGTGCCCCTGATGATTGATGAGAAGGGCATCGTGCATGCCCATGGACGCGGCCTTCTTCCGGGCCAGGCCGGGCACCAGGGTGTTCAGTGATTTGATGAGGGGAAAAGCCCTTTCCCCGTGAAATGTGGTCACCGGGACCCCGGATTCGTACCACTCCTCCGGGTAATGGGGTGGTTCCATCAGGTAGAGAAAGTACGTGGCCGGGCCCTCATCCAGGTCTACCAGGAGAATGCGGAGAAGTGTCTCCTCTACCTGGTGGGCCTCGACAAGTTTGGGCCACCATTCCAGCACTTGATCCGTAGGCGGCATGACTGTGAAGCCGCTGCGCTGGGCCGAATCGTCCAGGCGGGACAGGTGCTGCAACAGGCGGAAGGGATGCCCGTGGACGATCTCCACGGTCTCGTACACGCCCAGGACCCCATAAAGGGCCGACGTGGTCACCGGGATACTCGCGTCCCGGGTGGGGATAAGTTCCCCGTTTCGCATGGCAATAGGAAGGGGACGGACTTTCATAGCTCACCCACCTTGTAGAGATGTTCGGCCACGCTGTGGAGGGCCTTCATGAACTTGGACCGGGGGGCCGAAAGAGCGGCCGGTCGGCCCACATTCAGAGCTCGGGTGGTGGTAGCCGGGTCGTACGGGAGTTTGCCCATCATCGCGTGGCCCAGATACGCCTCGATCTGGCGTGTCTGTACACCGCCGGGCATGGCCTCCTTGTTCAGGAGGAGCCAAAAGTCGTACTCCTCCTCGTCCACGTGCTGCTGGATTTGGAGTGTCCGGCGGAGGGAGGTGATCTCCGGCGTTACCACACAGATGTTCGCGCCGATATCCTTTGTCACCAGCGGCGGATCGTCCCAGAGGAGGATTTGTCCCATGTCCACAATGACGTAGTCCGCCATGGTGAGGGCGACTTCCAGGATGTTGCTGAGGGTATCCACCGACATCTTGGCCACGAGGCCGGGATCTGTCACGCCGGGGAGCACTCGGATGCCGGGAGCGTATTCCATCAACACTTGGGCCAACGCCTCCTCATCCACCGCATCCCCGCTGGGCAGGAGCATGTCCAGGCTGCAGGGTTCAATGAGCCCCAACAGGACTCCCACATCTCCCTGGGGGCGTTGCCAGTCCACCAGGATGATCTCCTTATCCTGGGTCATCTCCCGCAGGACAAAGGGGAGGTTCACCGCGAGAGTGGTGCCTCCGACGCCACCTTTGCTTGTGAAGATGTTGATGAGTTTGCCCATAGGTGAGGTGCTGGAACGCAAGTGGGCCTCGATGCGGGCCAGGAGTTCGGGCAAGTGGACGGGTTTGGTCACATAGTCCGTCCCTCCGACCCGCAGTCCCTTGATTTTGGCATCCATGTGGGTGAGGGCGGAGAGGAAGATGACCGGGATAGAGTGGCCTTCGGGAAGGCGGCGAATGCGTTTGGTGGTTTCAAAGCCGTCCATGTCCGGCATCATCACATCCATGAGCACCAGGTCGGGTTTGAAGGTGATGACCTTTCGGATGGCTTCCTCTCCGGTGGCCGCGAAGTCCACTTCGTACCCCTGGCGTTGCAGGGTCAATTCCATGAGGCGTTGCACTTGGGGATCGTCGTCCACCACGAGAATGCGTTTACCCACCCTGCTTGCCTCCTTTGTGTTTGAAAGAGTTTTGTGTGCGTGGTGGGCGGGCTTCACCCGCCAACTACCAAAAACAATTCTCCAGGGAAGAACTTCCGCTCTACGCCACACCCCCGTTCAAACCGACCTCTCCCTTCCCCCTTAATCGTCAATCGTTACTCGTTAATCGTTACCTATCGTTACTCACCCTTCCCCAAACTCAGTGTATAGGGAGCGGACTCCCATGTCAAGGGCGCCAGACCGCTGATCGCGA
>JAADDB010000229.1 GCA_013154135.1 Chloroflexota bacterium | reverse complement strand
GTTCTTTCAACAGAGGCCGCGTCTAAGTTTGAACAGGTGTGGAGGCAGAGGTAATGGCCAAGTTTTCGGAAATATACGCTCACGCCACAAAGCCCGTCCTTTCCGTGGAGGTCTTTCCACCCAAAACGCCAAAAGGGTGGGCCAATCTCTATCACGAACTCTACTACTTAACCCGGCACAAGCCGGGCTTTGTGTCCGTCACCTATGGCGCCGGGGGAAGCACCCGCAACCAGACCCTGGAGCTCATGTACGAGATCCGCACTCGGTTTCGGGTGGAAAGTGTGCCCCACTTCACGTGCGTGGACGCGACGCCCGAGAGCATCCGGGACTACGTGGACCGGGCTATTGCCCTGGGCGCGCAGAACATCGTGGCCCTGCGGGGCGATCCTCCACGGGGGGAATCCACCTTCAAACCGGCCCCGGGCGGATGCCGGTACGCGTACGAACTCGTGCGTTTCATCCGGGACTACACCGACGCGTTGGACATCGCAGTGGCCGGGTATCCGGAAGGGCACGTGGAAACGCGCGATCTGGCAACCAGCATCCAACACCTCAAACTGAAGGTGGACCAGGGCGCGAGCCTGGTCATTACCCAGCTCTTCTACGACAACCAGGATTTCTTCCGCTTCCGGGACATGGCCGTCAAGGCCGGTATTGATGTTCCCATCGTCCCCGGTCTTCTGCCCATCATCAAATTCTCCCAAATCGAACGCATCACCCGCCTGTGTGGGGCGAGAATGCCTCAACCCCTCATCGACCGCCTTATCGTCTACCCCGACGGTTCCCAGGAGCAACACGAGGCCGGCGTGGAGTACGCGATCGAGCAGGCCCGGGAGCTCCTGGAGCACGGTGTGCCCGGCTTACACATTTTCACCCTAAACAACAGCCATGCTACCTCACGCCTTGTTGAGGCCCTAGGCGACTACTTCGATATGGAGGTTTCCAACTCCCATGATTAAGACCATCTGGACCATCATCCGCACGTGCAACGCGCCCGCGGGCGCGAAGTTGAACACCCTGACCCGTTGGCTCCTCATCGTACGACCCTGTGTCATGTCCATGACAGCGACCTCTGTGCTCATCGGTGCCCTTCTGGCGTGGGACCGAGGACACATCCACGTGGGATATACCCTTCTTGTGCTCATCGGGCTCCTCTTGGCCCACGCGGTCAACAACATGGCCAATGACCTCATCGACAGCAAAGAGGGGGTGGACACCGCGGATTATCCCCGCGCTTCCTATGCGCCTCATCCCATCCTCGACAAGCTGACAACGGAGAAGGGCCTGTTGCGGGCCATTATTGTGGCCAATCTGGTGGATGTGTTGATTGCCCTGTATCTCACATGGGTTCGGGGTTGGCCTGTGTTGGCCTTCGCCCTGGCCGGTGCATTCCTCAGCCTGGGATATGTAGCGCCCCCCTTCAGCTTCAAACGGCGGGGGTTGGGGGAGTTGGTGGCCCTCATTGTGTGGGGGCCTTTGATGATCGGGGGTACATATTACGTGCTGGCCGGCTCCATCGATGCCCGAATTTGGCTCGCGTCCCTGCCGTACGGGTTGATGGTGGCCATTGTGCTTTTGGGCAAGCACCTGGACAAGTACGATGTGGACAAGGCCAAGGGCATCCGGACCTTGCCCGTGCTCTTGGGCTTTGAGCGGGCCCGGAAGTTGACCATGGGCCTGATGGTGTTCATGTACGTCCTTGTGATCCTCCTCGTCTGGGTGGATGCCTTGCCCCCCTGGACGCTTCTCGTCTTCCTCTCCCTGCCCCGCCTTCGCACGGTGTTGCGCATGTACCAACAACCGAAGCCAAAGGAACCACCCCCGGATTGGCCGGTCTGGCCCCTGTGGTATGTGGCCATTGCCATGTGGCTCAACCGCCTGGTGGGTGGACTGTTCATCTTGGGTCTGCTCCTCCAGCTGATTTGGCCTCTGTAGACGGTTTAGCGTGGGCGGCAGGAAGGGCTTTGCTCGGCTGCCGTCCACGCCAACTCCACACCAAGCGCTCCGCCAATTGACATCCCTTCCTCTTTGGGGTACCATCTCTTCACGTAGATGCGAATGATTCGCAATTACAGCTCCGTCTGACGGCATAGTGAGGGGGTCGGGCACGCGAAATTCCCGACTCCTGGCGCGGAGTGAGTACGCCGTATACCCGGCCCCGGGAGAGGAGTAACGCATGATAACCCAGGAACAGCGGGTGCGCATTCGGCGGCAACTGGCCGAAGTGGGCTTGCGGGCCACCCCCCAACGCTTGCTCATCCTGGCCATCCTGGAGGAAACGGACGAACACCTGGACGCGGAAGCCATCTACGAGCGGGCACGCCAGTGGGATGCGCAGATCAGCCTGGCCACGGTTTACCGCGCGTTGGCCAAGCTCAAGGAAGCCGGGCTTGTCGCGCAGCGCTACTTCGCGCGGGACCACCGTCGGGAGTACTACGAGGCGGTAAGTAAAGGGGAACATTACCACTTCACCTGTCTGGGCTGCGGCAAAGTCATCGAAGTCCGCACCCCTCGCATTGCCCAAGCCCGCCAGGAGTTGAGTGAAGCCCTGGGGCTGGAATTCACCCACGCGTGCATCTGCTTCGAAGGCTACTGCCCCGAATGCGCGGCCAAACGGCGCCGGGGGACTTTGGAATCCCGCGCGGTGCCCCGGTTTACTGTGGGGAATGGAGTAACGATTGACGATTAAAGTAACGATTGACGATTAACGATTAAGGAGGGATCGGCTGAAGGGTGAGGTTGGCTTGGATAGGTGGAGATTCTAACGAGTAACGAGTAACGAGTAAAAGGGCGGGAAACCATTATAGGCCGTATGTGGCGATGCTCGGCCCATATAGAGCCCCCGAAGGGGGCTTCCCCCAATTTAGCCCGGGGGTTTAGCCCCGGGCGACCGGACATGACCTCACATCGCCATTTACGGACGGTCGGGGCACTTCCCTAGCGAACTGTTTTTGGTGGGTGCTGGCCGGGGGCCACCACACGGCCCGGAGGGGACTTTGCAAATTGGCCCGGGGGGGCGGTCGGACATGGCCACCCATCGCCGTTCACGGACGGTCGGGGCACATGGAGTGCGCCCGCTTAGTACGGGGCGACGAAGGACAGATCCAGCCCGCCCCTCTTAATCGTTAATCGTTACTCGTTACTCATTAGGCCCTGGCCCCGTCCGCCGCCGAGGTACAACCGAGATTTGGCCGTCAATAGGATGAATCTCACTCAACGGCCAGAGGTAGGAGTTTGTTGATTTGATTTCTCTCTGGAGAAAACAGTTTTGTGTGCGT
>JAADDB010000161.1 GCA_013154135.1 Chloroflexota bacterium | reverse complement strand
ATTGTGGCCGGGCCGGGCACGGGCAAGACCCGCACGCTGACCGCGCGCATCGCGTACTTGGTCCGGGCCCACCATGTGCCGCCCGAGCACATTCTGGCCATCACTTTCACGAACAAGGCCGCCGCGGAAATGGCCGAGCGTCTGGCATCCCTCCTGGGGCCGGAGGTCGCGTCCCGCATCACGGTGAAGACGTTTCACGCGTTCGGCGCGATGGTCCTGCGGGAATTCGGCGAGCGCTTGGGCATCCCACGGGACGCGGTTATCCTCACCGATGAGGAACGGCGGGAAGTACTCCGCCAAGCCCGGAGCGATCTCTCGGCCCGGGAGGTGGACCGGGCGTTGGAGGCCATTGACCGGGCCAAGGCGCGCCTCTCCCCGCCGGAGGAGCCGTGGGCCGAGGTGTATCAGGCCTACGAAGAGGCCATGCGCCGGGCTCGGGCGCTGGATTACGGGGACCTGGTGGCTAAGACCGTGCGCCTGTTGGAGGAGGACCCGGAGGTCCTGGCCACGTTGCAGGACCGGTATCGCTGGATATCGGTGGACGAGTACCAGGATGTGAACTATGCCCAATACCGCCTGTTGCGTCTGCTCACCTCCGGCGGCGCGAACATCGCGGCCATTGGGGATCCGGACCAGGCCATTTACGGGTTCCGCGGCGCGGATCGGTCCTTCTTCCTCCGTTTCCAGGAGGATTATCCCAACGCGAAGGTGGTGCGCCTGACGCGGAATTATCGGTCGGCCCAGGCCATTTTGGACGCGGCCTTGCAGGTCATCAACAAGGCGCCGGGTCGAGAGGAGGCTGCTCGACTCTTCTCCCAATTCGTGCAAGAAGTCAAGTTGGAGGTGTACCCCGCGCCCACGGACCGGGCCGAAGCGGAGTTCGTGGTCCACCAGATTGAGCGCATGGTGGGGGGGACGAGTTATTTCTCCATTGATTCCGGCCGGGTGGACGAGACGGCCCCGGTGAGCCGCGGTTTTGGGGATTTCGCGGTCCTGTACCGTTTGCGCTCGTTGCTCCCGCCCCTGTTGGAGGCGTTCGACCGGGCGGGGATTCCCTACCAGACGGTGGGGACCACGCCGTGGACCGCGCATCCGGTGGTGCGCCGCGCGTTGGAGCGCCTGCGGGAGTACGACATGGCGTGGGATGCCCTCTCGGTGCGGGAGGTGGTTCAACAGGTGCGAGACGCACTGGTCGAGGGCCAGGACCTGGATGACGCGGCCCGCTCCCGCCTGGATATGTTGGTGGAGGCCGCTCCCGCGGATCGGGGTGGGCGGGAGGCTATGCAGGCGTTCCTGGATGAGGTGGTCTTGCGCAGCGAGACGGACTTCTATGACCCCCGGGCAGACCGGGTGGCCCTGATGACGTTGCACGCGGCCAAAGGGTTGGAGTTCCCTGTGGTGTTCATCGTGGGCGTGGAGGAGGGGATTTTGCCCTACTTGCCCGAGGGCAAGGACCACGATGTGGAGGAGGAACGTCGGCTGTTCTACGTGGGCATGACGCGGGCCCAGGAGAAACTCGTGCTCACGTATGCTCGGCGTCGGCGTCTGTACGGCCGGGTTGTGGAACACCGTCCGTCTCGCTTCCTGGACGATATCGAGGCGGCCTTGAAGGAGATTCGTCGCATGGAGGCCCGTGGCAAGAAGCGCCGCAAGCCCGAAGGTGAACAGTTGAGCTTGTGGGAGGTGCTTGAGGAGGAGTAAAGGGGGCTTTGGGTGGGAGTCTTGCGGGGAATGACCAACGACGGACGCCGAACGACCACCGACCACCGACGGACGACCAACGACCAACGACGAACGACGAACGACCACCGATGGATGTCGGGTTTTGTCCATCCATCAGCTAGGAGGCTTCAATGGGATCACCGAGGACGAAAGTGGAAGTGAAGGGCTTTGAGGCCCGACATTATGACCGGCTCATGGACATCATCACCCTGGGCCAGTATCCCCGCTACCTGGAGAAGGTCATCGCGGCCATGCACATACAGCCCGGGGACGCGATCCTGGACCTGGGTTCCGGGACTGGGCGGAATCTGTGTTTGATGGAGCGCTACGCCGGACCGACAGGGCGCCTGGTGGGGCTGGACATCGGCGAGGAGATGATGGCCCAGGCCCGGGAACGGTGTCAACATCTGCCCCATGTGACCCTCATGTTCCAGCGCATTGAGGAGCCCTTGCCCTTTGAGAACGAATTCGACCACGTGACCATCTCCTTTGTGTTGCACGGGTTTGAGGACGAGGACAAGGAGAAGATCATCGCCAACGCGTACAAGGCTCTGAAGCCCGGGGGCACGTTCTGGATTCTCGATTACAACGAGTTCGACCTGAGCAAAAAGCCCTTCTTCGTCAAGTTCCTCTTCACCAAAGTGGAATGTCCCTTGGCCGCGGAATTTGTGGCTTTGGACCTAAAAGCCATGTTGCAGCGCCACGGCTTTGGGGAGTTCCAGGAACACTTGTACGCTCGGAAGTACATCCGACTGTTAGGCGCGCGGAAAATATGATCCACGTCATGCCACACGTTCATTCTGTTTTGGCATCCTTTCTTCAACGTCTTATAATTATCTAAGGAGCCGGTGAAATCCGCCGGGCTGGCTCCTTCACGCCCGACGAATTTCCCCAAGTTTATCCCATCACAGAAGTGGAGGCGGACATTGAACCTGCACGAATATCAATCCAAGCGCATCTTTGCCCAATACGGAATCCCCGTCCCCCAAGGCGAAGTCGCCACAACCCCCGAAGAAGTCCGGCAGATTGCCAAGCGCATGGGGACCCCTGTTGTGGTGAAAGCCCAAGTTCTGGTCGGGGGGCGAGGTAAGGCGGGCGGCATCAAATTGGCCCGCACGCCGGAAGAAGCCGAGGCCGTTGCACGCCAAATCCTCGGCATGAACCTGAAAGGCCTGACGGTCCGCAAGGTCCTGGTGGACCCGGCCGTGGACATTAAGGACGAGATCTACCTCGGTGCAGTGATTGACCGGGCCCAGCGTCGGGTGGTCATGATGGCCTCCAGCGAGGGAGGCGTGGACATCGAGGAAGTGGCCGCCCGGACGCCGGAGAAGATCATCAAGGTGCCGGTCGACCCCTTCTTGGGCTTGCGGGAATATCAGGCCCGCTGGATGGCCCAGGCCATTGGACTGGATAAGGCCTATTTCCGTCCCTTCGCCAAGATCGCCATGGCCCTCTACAAGGCGTTCGTCGACTCCGACGCTTCCCTGGCCGAAATTAACCCCTTGGTCATCACCGGCGATGGGCAGTTGATCGCGGTGGACGGGAAGATGGTCGTGGACGACAACGCCCTCTTCCGCCATCCTGACATTGAGGAGATGCGGGATGTGGAAGCGGAGAATCCCTTTGAACTGGAAGCCCGCAAGTACGGTATCAGCTACGTGAAACTGGATGGCGAGATCGGGTGCATGGTCAACGGCGCGGGGTTGGCCATGGCCACCATGGACATCATCAAGCTGTACGGTGGGGAACCCGCCAACTTCCTGGACATCGGTGGCGGGGCCACCGCGGAGCGGGTGGCCGCTGCCTTGCGCATCATCCTCTCCGACCCGAACGTGAAGGCTGTGCTCATCAACATCTTTGGCGGTATTACCCGCTGTGATGAGGTGGCCCGGGGGATCTTGGCTGCCATGGAAGAGGTAAAACCCCAAGTGCCCTTTGTCGTCCGTCTGGTGGGCACGAACCAGGAAGAAGGGCAAAAACTCCTGGCCGAGGCCCAAATGATCACGGCAAACACCCTCTCCGAGGCAGCCCAGAAGGTTGTTTCCCTGGTGAAGGAACAGGCTGCCTAACTCGAACCCATCCATCACACAACAGAACCTCGTCCGCGCGGACGGACGTTCACATTCCGATGTCAAAGGAGTTTGGCCATGAGCATACTCGTTGGAAAGGACACACGCTTGGTGGTCCAGGGCATCACCGGCCGGGAAGGCCGATTCCATACGCAACAGATGTTGGCTTACGGCACGCCCGTGGTCGCTGGGGTGACCCCGGGCAAGGGGGGCATGACCGTGGACGGCGTGCCCGTGTTCGACACCGTGCGGGAAGCCGTGGAAAAGACAGGCGCGAACACGTCCATTATCTACGTGCCGGCCCGCTTCGCGCCGGATGCCATCCTGGAAGCCGCGGACGCGGGGGTTGACCTGGTTATCTGCATCACCGAAGGCATCCCCGTGCTGGATATGGTCCAGGTACGCCGTTACTTGGACTTGGTAGATGTGCGCTTGGTCGGGCCCAACTGCCCTGGGGTCATCACGCCCGGGGAGGCCAAAGTGGGCATCATGCCCGGACACATCCACATGCCCGGCCCTGTGGGCATTGTCTCCCGGAGCGGTACGTTGACCTACGAGGCCGTCTACGCCCTGACCAACAAGGGCATTGGACAATCCACTGTGGTCGGCATCGGTGGCGACCCCATCATCGGGACCACATTCCTGGATGTGTTGAAGATGTTCGAGGCGGATCCCCAGACGGAAGCGGTGGTCCTCATTGGGGAAATCGGTGGAACGGAGGAGGAACGGGCCGCGGAGTACATCAAAGCCGAGATGACAAAACCCGTTGTGGGGTTCATCGCGGGACAAACAGCACCTCCGGGCAAACGCATGGGCCACGCGGGGGCCATCATTTCCGGCGGCAAGGGAACAGCCGCGGAAAAGATCGCAGCGCTCAAGGCCGCAGGCGTGCGTGTTGCTCGCCATCCCGAAGAAATCGCGGATTTGGTCGCGGAGGTGCTGGGATAAAGGGTAAGGAGCCATGACAGTGACGGTGCAGTTGGATCCGTTTGGGCAAGAGGTGTATCGCATACTTCAACAGCGAGGTTTTACCGTCTATCCTGTGGGCGGATATGTGCGCGACTTGGTGTTGGGCCGAACACCGGTGGATGTGGACATGGTCGTGGACCGGAACGGACGGCGCGCGGCCCGCATTTTGGCGGATGTGCTGGGCGGTTCCTATTACACTCTGGACGAAGAATCAGACACGGGCCGCGTCATCGTGAAGGTGAACGGCGAACGGCGCATCATTGATGTGGCTCGCCTTCGGGGCCGGACCCTGTTAGAGGATCTCTCCCAACGGGATTTCACCATCAACGCGATGGGCATGGAAGTGCGCACAGGGGAGGTGGTGGACCCGTTCAAGGGGTTGCGGGACTTGGACAAGAAGTTGGTGCGCATGCTGCGGCCGGAGGTGTTCCTGGAGGACCCGGTCCGGCTGTTGCGTGGCCCACGCTTGTGCGCCCAGTTGGGGTTTACCCTGGAGGAGAGCACGGAGAAGGCCATACGGACGTTTGCCGGTTTCATCGGTCGGGCGTCGGTGGAGCGAGTACGGGATGAGTTGGTGCGCCTGATGCGCAGCGATGACGCGGCCACGTGGATCGCGGCGTTGGACACGCTTGGGCTCTTGGAAGCTGTGCTGCCGGAGGTGAAGAGCCTGCAAGGGGTTCCTCAGCCCCGGCCCCATTATCTCCCCGTGTACGAACACACGCTGGAGACCGTCCGCCGGACCCAGTGGATCGTGGCCCTGCTGGAAGGGCGGGTGGAGCCCCAACAGCGTTCGGAGGTGCTCGTCGCGGAGACACTCCTCCCCTGGCAGGAGAAGTTGTTGTCCCATTTGTCCCAAGATCTGACCAAACTGCGCTCCCACCGGGATTTTCTCCCCTGGGGAGCTTTGGCCCACGATTGGGGCAAGCCAAAGACGTATCGGGTGGATGAACGGGGACGCATTGTCTTCTTCAACCACGAACGGGTGGGGGCAGCCATCACCGCGGATGCCATGCGTCGTCTGCGGTTTGCCCGCCGCGAGGTGGAACATATGGTGACCCTGGTACGCCACCACATGCGTCCCTTTGCCCTGGTCCGCCAGGTGGTGAAGGAGCACCAGGAGGTGCCCAGCCGCCGGGCGGTGTACCGGTTCTTCCGGGACACAGGGGATGCGGGGGTGGATGTGCTTCTCATCAACTTGGCCGACGATTGGGCCACGTACGGCCCTCGTCTGCGCATGGGATACTGGGAAAAGCGCCTGAGTGTGCTGCCCCATCTCTTCGACGCGTACTTCAACCGGCCCCATGAGGTGGTACGACCTCGGCCTCTCCTCAAGGGGCGGGAGTTGATGGACGCGCTGGGCCTGCAACCGGGCCCCACCCTGGGGCGCTTGTTGAACGCTCTGGTCGAAGCCCAAGCCGCAGGGGATGTGCACACGCGGGCTCAGGCGTTGCAGTGGGCCAAGGAATGGCTCAAGGAACACGAGGAGGCCCCTGCTCCCGCGGAGGCCGAAGCCGCTTCCTCGGAGGAAGCGTCTGAACCACCGGACTCTGAGGAAGTGGCTGAACTCCTCCCCGCGTCGGAAGGAGCCCCCAAATGACCCAGCCGCGTCACGCGGTGGTCGAGACACCGTTGGGTTGGGTGGCCCTGTTGGGCACAGAGCGGGGCCTTCGCCACCTGACCCTGCCGAAACCCACGCCCCACGAGGCGTTGTCCCAGCTTCTGTTGGAAGAAGGGGAGTTGGGTGAGGAATGCCCTTCCTGTTTTACCCCTGTCATTGAGCTCCTGCAGGCCTTCTACCGGGGGGAACCGGTGGATTTCTCCTCCGTGGTTCTGGACATGGACGGACGGCCCCCTTTTTACCGTCGGGTGTGGGAAGCCCTGCGCGAGATTCCCCGGGGGACCACGATTACTTATGGTGAGCTGGCCGCGCGTGTGGGTCGCCCTCGCGCGGCCCGTGCGGTGGGCCAAGCCATGGCCGCAAACCCGTATCCACCCATTGTGCCATGCCATCGCGTGATCGCCCACAACGGTGGCCTGGGCGGTTTCGGCGGCGGCTTGGACTTGAAGGCCCGTCTCCTCGCATTAGAAGGCTTTCCCCATTAATCGTCAATCGTTACTCATTACTCGTTAGCCCAACCCATCAGCCTCTTGACTTTCCCCTTTTTCTGTGTTATTTTTTCCGTGGAAATTCATCATACAACCCGATGACCTGGCAAATCACAGGGGAGGTGGGAGTCCTTTACAATGGCCTTGCAGGATGATCGCGCGCTCTTGCGCCCGCCGCGGGTGCAGACATTACAGGAGGCGGTGGTTCAGCAGTTGAAGGAGTACATCATTGCCTCCGGCTTACGTCCTGGGGACCGGTTGCCCACGGAGGAGGACTTGGCACGGCAGTTGGGGGTCAGCCGCACGGCCGTGCGGGAGGCGTTGCGGGCTTTGGAGGCATTGGGGATTATCTCCGTTCGCCACGGCGCGGGACGCTTTGTCCAGGAATTCTCTTTCCAACCCATTTTGGACAACTTGGCTTACAGCATTTTGTACGATTTGCACACGTTTGAAGAACTCCTGGAAGTGCGGGAGAAGTTGGAAGCCGGCTTTCTGGAAGAGGTGGTGGCAGGACTGACGCCCGATACCCTGGCCGAATTGCGGCACATTGTGGCTCGTATGCAGGAAAAAGTGGCCCGCAACGCGCCTAAGGAGGCCTTGATGGAAGAGGATATGTGTTTCCATCGGGCTCTGTATGCAAACGTGAACAATCGCCTCCTCTTCAAACTCTTGGAAATTTTCTGGGATGTGCAAAAACGGCTGCGTGCCCGCATACCCCACGAAGCAGAAGACCGCGCGGATTTTGTTCGCCAACATGAAGCGATTGTGGATGCTTTAGAAGCACGAGATGTGGCTTTAGCGCGTACCCGGCTGTTGGCCCACTTCCAGGGCGTGCGGGCCTGGATCGCCCAGGAAAAAGCAGCGGCGGATCGGACGGCAACCTTTTCGGATGATGCAAAACGAGGAGGGGCATCATGATGGCGAAACGTTGGTCCCGAATTCTGATCGGCTTCCTTGTGTTGGCGTTGGTCGTTCTGGCAGCCTGTCAACCATCGCAGCCCGCGACTCAACCCTCAGGCCAGGGCGAAACGCCGGCTGTGAAAAAGCAGACCCTCCGGGTCAGTGCTCCCCCCTGGATCTTCAAGAAATTCCCCCTGGAGGAGGTAGCCAAGCGGTTTGAGCAAGATCACCCTGGCGTTACCGTGAAGTTGACCCGGGTGGACAAGTGGAGCGCACCAACCTACATTACCGAATGGAAGTCCGGGAAGACGTCGGTGGACGTCTTCGTCGGCGGTTCTGGTTCCATGTTGGGGCCCGTTATCGCCGGTGGTTGGTTGGAACCCATGGATGATATGCTCACCGGCCACATGGCTAAGGACAAGTTCGTCGGGGGCTTTCTGGCAGCCGGGTATTACAAGAAGCCCGATGGCAACGGCGCGTACTACCCGGTGCTTCCTTTCATGGGCGAAGTGGCCATCATCGGCGTGAACACCAACATCTACAAGAAGGCCGGCCTTTGGCAGGACAATCGGCCAGCCCCCATTCCCAGCTGGGATGAGGAGGAGTTCTTCGCTTACTTCGAGAAACTCAAACCCCATGCGCCTGCCGGTGCCCACGTGCAAATTTGGGATCGGGAGTTCATGCAATACGACTATTGCACCGGCCTGATAGCCATGACCGGTACTTGCCTGGCGGCCGATGGCAAGGGCTTTGACGTCAGCAGCGATGCAGCTCATAAGTGGCTGTCCATGCTCCAGACAATGCACGAGAAGGGCTTGGGGTCCTGGGCAACAAAGGACGAGGACGGGTATTCCAAATGGAAGACCGGGCAGGCCGGCTCTTTCCTGGCTGCTCAAGGTCATATCATGGAGCTCGTCAGCGTCACCAAGAACGAAGGGGACATCGCTTACATGGGATGGCCCGGGGCCACGGAAAATGGGAGCGTTATTTGGACCCACTCGGTGTGGATTCCGAAAGTATCTCCCAACAAGGAATTGGGCAAACAGTTCATCCGGGAGCAGATCTTCTCCAAGTACTTCCAGCAGTGGAGTTTCAACCATTATGGCAAACTCCCTGTGTTGAAGGACTATTACGGCGAAGGGATCACCTGGTTCCAGGGGGAGATGCCCACTATCCTGGCTGTCGCCGACAAGTCTAAACCCATCCCCCTCTTCAAGGACATGCAGGAGTACCTGGATATCTTGCAGAAATATCTGCCGGAAGCAGCGTTCGGCCGGATGAGTGTGGAGGACGCGTTGGCCGGGGTTGCCAAGGAAAGTGCCAACCTGGATTTCACGGATTTGCGCGCCAAGTAGCCCCGTCCGGCGGTATTCGTGAATTCGAATGTGAGACGGGCGAAGCCTGGATGTACACACAGCCGTTCTCTCCGGCGCGTGACAGCATAGCCTGTCACGCGCCGGATGAACCTTTTTGGGGGATGAAAGGTGGTTTACGGGGTTGTCGAGGGAAGGGGGATATATGCACACTCGTAAGCGCTGGACCGTACGTCGTGTTCAATCCACCCTGAATCTCATCATTTTCCTTCTCCCAACTTTGCTCTTCGTCTTTGTCTTCATCGCGTTTCCTATCCTCTTTTCCGGTTACTTGAGCTTCACCGAATACAACTACGCCATGGACGTCGCTCCCACGTTCATCGGTCTTCGGGGCTATGTGGATGTCCTTCTCCATGATGGGTTTTTACACACGGCCCTGAAGAACCAGTTTTTCTTCGCCGTACCCTATTTCATCCTCACCTTCCTCGTTTCCTTGGGGTTGGCCATTTTGGTCAGCGAGCTCCGGCACGGGATGCAACTTTACCAAATTGTCTTCTACCTGCCCATGATCATCCCCCTTTCCCTGGTGGGTATCACCTTTGCCTGGATTTTGGCGCCGGATTTGGGGGTGTTCAACGTGATCTTGCAACGGGTCGGATTGGGTAAATGGGCCCGGGATTGGTACGGTGATCCGGACACCGCGCTATATGCGTTGGTAGCCGCGCGTTCTTGGAAGATGATCGGCTTCACCTTCATCATCCTCCTCTCCGGCATTCAAAGCATACCTACCAGCTTGCGGGAAGCCGCTCGGGTGGATGGGGCAGGTTTTTGGGGGGAAATCCGCCACGTGGTGCTTCCCCTCTTGCGTCCTTATCTCCTCATCAGTGGCATTTGGATCATCATCAACTCCATCAAGGTCTTTGACCTGCCCAAAGTCATCACACAAGGAGGACCGGGGGTGTCTACCTTAACCCTCTACCTGTACTCCTGGAAAGCCGCGTTTGAGCGATTTGACATGGGGTTGGCTTCCCGCGTGGCTTACATTACAGCCTTCATTATCCTGTTCCTGTCTTGGTTGCTGAATCTGCTGCTCAAACCCGAAGAAGCGGAGAGATTCTGATGCGTGTTTTCCTACGCTTGCGACGCTGGTCCCACAGGACACAGGCCTTCCTCTACGTGGTGGTCACGGCCATTGCCTTCCTATATCTCTTTCCCATCCTTTGGATGTTCAACACCTCCATTCGACCGACCCAGGACATCTACAAATACCCGCCCACTATTCTGCCCGGGGCCGTGACCCTGGAAAACTACACGTACGTTCTCACGCAGATGGAGAATTTCCAGCGGTATTTCTTGAACAGTGTCGTGGTTACTCTGGCCACAGTCCTCATTGTCCTGCTTGCCAGCACGATGGGCGGCTATGCATTTGGTATGCGGGAATTTCCGGGCAAAGGGCTCCTTTTCATGGGCATTGTTTTTGTGCTGACGATTCCCTATATCATGTACTTGATTCCCATCTTCATGATGGAGGACCGGCTTGGACTGCTGAACAATTGGCTTGGTCTGATTCTTCCATACGTGGCACTGAACTTGCCTTGGGGGTTGCTCATCATGCGGGGGGCTTTTTCCACGATTCCGCTGGAGATCCGAGACGCGGCCATTATCGATGGGTGTAATGAATTCCAAATGTGGTGGAAGGTCCTTGTGCCCATTGCCCGCCCTGCTGTGGCGGCTACTACCATCATCACCTTTGTCTTTGCCTGGCAGGATTTCCTTTTCGCCTCCACTTTGATGACCGATAACCTGTGGCAGACCTTGCCCGTGGGCATTGTGTGGCTGCGCGATGAGCTACAAACGTTAGTCTACGGTCGCATTGGCGCCATGCTCATCCTCTCCATCCTCCCCGTTTTCGTGCCGTTTCTCCTTTTGCGGGATTTCTTCGTCAAAGGTCTGAGTGAAGGCATGTTGAAGGGGTAGGGAAGGGGATGAGGAACGGGTTAACGCTGAACGAAGAACACGTAAGGAGGGGCATATGCGTGACCACCAGGGGCATCCGTTGGCGTTGTTTGACCTGAAGGATAAGGTGATTGTGGCCACAGGGGGCGGAGGAGTGCTCGTAGGGACGATGGCCCGCGCGCTGGGCCGCATGGCCGCGCGAATCGCGGTGTTGGATATCATTGGAGAGGCTGCGGATCGGGTGGCCCAGGATATCGTCGCAGCCGGTGGCGAGGCCATCGGCATTGAGACGGATGTGTTGGATAGGGAAAGTGTGGAACGCGCCCGCGATGTGGTGCTGGAGCGCTTCGGCACTGTGGACGTCCTCATTAACGGCGCGGGCGGAAATAAACCCCAAGCCACCACTTCGCCTGAACTTCCCTTCTTCGACCTTCCCCCGGACGCGGTACGATGGGTCTTTGACTTGAACTTCCTGGGCACTTTTATCCCATCCCAGGTTTTCGGCCAGGTGATGGCCGAGCGGGGGAAAGGCGTCATCTTGAACATCTCCTCCATGAACGCGTTTCGTCCTCTGACCCGCATTCCCGCCTATTCCGCGGCCAAGGCCGCCGTGAGCAACTTCACCCAATGGTTGGCCGTGCACATGGCCCAAGAGTACTCCCCTCACATCCGGGTGAACGCCATCGCCCCTGGCTTCTTCTTGACCCACCAGAACCGGTTCCTCCTCATCGACGAGGGAACCGGGGAACTCACCCCGCGGGGCAAGATGATCCTCCAACATACCCCTATGGGGCGCTTTGGCGATCCCGAAGATCTCATCGGAGCCGTCGTCTGGCTTCTCTCCGACGCGTCCTCCTTCGTCACCGGCGTTGTGGTGCCCATCGACGGGGGCTTCTCCGCGTTCAGTGGGGTATGAACGGCAAAACGTGGGAAAGGGGATGCCTATGATTGGACAAGGCTATAGGGACCGTTACCTGAGTGAGGAGGAAGTGCGGACCATCCTAGCCGAGGGCCTGGAGGCGCTGGAACTCACAGGCAAACGGGTTCTCTTCATTATCCCCGATGGGACCCGGAGTGGCCCTGTGGATTTGTTCTTCCGTCTCTTCCACGAACTCCTGTGGGGACGGGTCAGAGCATTGGACTACCTCATCGCGTTGGGGACCCACCAGCCCATGTCCCAGGAAGCCATTCACAGGCGCTTGGGAGTAACCGCGGAGGAGATGCGTACCCGATACGCGGGCGTGCGGGTTTTCAACCACGCCTGGTACGAGGAAGGGACCTTCGCGCGCATCGGCGTGATCCCGCGGGCCGAAGTGGAGGAGCTGAGCCAGGGTATGCTTTCCCTGGAAGTGCCGGTGGATGTGAATCGGATGATCTTCGATTATGACCAGGTCATCATCTGCGGCCCTGTCTTCCCCCACGAGGTGGTGGGATTTTCCGGGGGGAACAAGTACTTTTTCCCCGGCATCTCCGGTTGGGACATCATCAACGTCACCCATTGGTTGGGAGCTCTTATCACGAGTTACGCGATCATCGGCCGCAAGCACACCCCAGTTCGTGCTATGATCGACCGGGCTGCTCAATTCATCCGTATGCCCAAGGCTGCGGTGACCTTTGTGGTGAAGGGGGACGATTTAATGGGCGTTTGGGTGGGCACCCCAGAGGATGCGTGGTCGGCAGCGGCCGATCTGTCGGCCCAGGTGGACATCGTCTACCTGGACAGACCGGTGAAGCGAGTGCTCTCCATCATGCCCGAGATGTACGATGACCTGTGGACCGCGGCCAAAGGCATGTACAAGGTGGAGCCGGTGGTGGCCGATGGAGGGGAAGTCATCATCTACGCCCCCCACATCACCGAGATCTCCTATACCCATGGGAAACTCATCGATGAAATCGGCTATCACGTGCGGGATTACTTCCTCAAACAATGGGACAGGTTCAAACATTACCCCTGGGGGGTGTTGGCCCATTCGACCCACTTGCGGGGCATCGGCACATACGAAAATGGTGTGGAGAAGCCCCGGGTTCAGGTGACCCTGGCTACGGGCATTCCCAAAGAGCGGTGCGAGCGGGTTAATCTGGGATATCGGGACCCACGGAGCATTGATGTGGCCGAATGGATGGCACGAGCCAAAGAAGACCCCGACCTCCTGGTCATTCCCCGTGCCGGGGAGGTCCTCTATCGTTTGAAGGAGGGGGAGCATGGAGCAGGCGCGCGTGGGCGTGGAACCCCCAGAGAGTGAGCCCCCTTGGATTCTGTCCCTGGATATCGGGACATCCTCCATTCGCGCCCGGGTTTTCGACGCCCTGGGCCGGGAGGTGGAGGGATTGGGGGCGCGAGGAACGTACTCATTGCACACGTCTGCAAACGGAGCGGTTGAAGCCGACCCCGACGAGATGTTGCACGTGCTGTGGGAGTGCATTGATGAGGTCATGGTTAAAGCTCAGGCCTGGGCATATCATATCGCGGGGGTGGCCGGCTGCTCCCTGGTGAGCAACGTGTTGGGAATAGACCAGACCGGTCAAGCTATCACTCCCGTGTACACCTACGCGGACACCCGGCCCGCGGCGGATGTCGTTACCCTGCGTCGTCTTCTGGACGAACGGGAGGTCCATCGGCGCACAGGATGCCGTTTCCACACCAGCTATCTTCCGGCCCGATTTCTCTGGTTGGCCCGTACTCATCCGGCGTTGTTCCAACGCGTGGTTCGCTGGATTTCCATTGGGGAGTACATGGAACTCCAACTGTTCGGGGAAACCGCGGTCTCCTACTCGGTGGCCTCGTGGACCGGACTTTTGGATCGCACACGTTTGCAATGGGACCGGGAATTGCTTCAGGTACTCCCCATTCAGGATTCCCACCTTTCCCCCCTCACCGACGTGTCCATCCCTCGCCAAGGGCTCTTGCCCCCCTTTGCCTCCCGCTGGCCCGCGCTCCGAGAAGTGCCCTGGTTTCCGGTGGTCGGGGATGGCGCGGCCGCCAATGTGGGGAGTGGATGCGTTACCCCCCACCGGGTTGCGTTGACCATGGGGACGAGTTCGGCCATGCGGGTGGTGACCCGGGAACCGGTGGAGGATGTCCCCTGGGGACTTTGGTGCTATCGGGTGGATGGTACTCGTTCCCTGCCCGGGGGTGCGTTGAGCGAAGGGGGCAACGTGTTCGCTTGGCTCCGCGAGCGGTTGCGCCTTCCCGAGGACGACGATCGTTTGGAGGCTCAGTTGGCCCAGCTCCCGCCGGACGGGCACGGGTTGACCGTTTTACCCTTCTTCGCGGGAGAACGCAGTCCGGGGTGGCGCGGGGATGCACGTGCCACCATCCACGGGTTGACCTTGGCACATACCCCCCTGGAGATCCTGCGGGCGGGCATGGAAGGCGTTGCTTACCGGTTAGGCCGGGTGTTCCATCTCCTCCGGCCTCTCCTCCCCGAGTCGGTGGAGGTCATCGCGGGGGGAGGGGCCTTGCGCCACTCCCCGGTTTGGTCCCAGATCCTCGCGGATGTGTTGGGCCATCCTGTGACCATGACCCAAGTCCCCGAGGTCTCCGCTCGCGGGGCTGCCCTTCTCGCCTTGGAGGCGTTGGGCGTTTTGCGGTTGGAGGAAGCGCCTTACTTCCCCGGTCGCACATTTTGGCCCGATCCCCGGGCCCATGAACGTTACCTTGCGGCCATGGAACGCCAGCAAGCGTTGTACGCCCGGCTCTGGGAGGCGGAAGAATAAGCACCCATCTTACGGCCGCTGCAAACCTCTCCGACGTCCCCAAAGGGCTTGCTCCCGGCGGGATTTGCTCTATAATGGGCAAGGTTGTTTGGCTCAAGAAACATGAACGATGGGTAGAAATTCCTGCCTGGAGAGAACAGTTTTGTGTGGTGTGCTGGTCTGCCAGCCACACAGAACGTTTTCTTGATACGGGGCGAAAACGGCGGCGTCCCGCGGAGGTGCGGCCCCGTCCTCCGCCCAGGTACTACTGAATTTTGTCCGTCAATCCGTTGGACTTTGACACAATGTGGCGGCCTGGAGGAGCAGAAAGGGAACAATCCCGCACCTCAGAGGCCAATCACACGGGGCGAGAACGCCGGCACCCCGCCGAGGTGCGGACCCGTCCGCCGCCGAAGTGCTATCGAGTTTCGTCAGTCAACCAAGTCCTTTGACGTCACAGGCACACAGAAATTCCTCGG
>JAADDB010000271.1 GCA_013154135.1 Chloroflexota bacterium | reverse complement strand
GAGGAGGTACAGTTATATGCAACAGAAAGGTTTTACCCTCTGGTTCACCGGCATGTCCGGTGCGGGCAAGACAACCTTGGCCCAGCGTTTGTACGAGGAGCTGAAGCACAAGCGCGGGCTCAAGGTGGAACTGCTGGACGGGGACGTGGTACGCACGAATCTGAGCAAGGGGTTGGGGTTCAGCAAGGAGGATCGGGATACAAACATCCGGCGCATCGGGTTTGTCTGCAACCTGCTCACCCGGAATGACGTCATCGCGATCGCCTCGGCCATCAGCCCGTACGAGGAAGTGCGTGAGGAAGTGCGCCAGATGATCGGGCCGGATAAGTTCGTCCTCGTCTACGTCAAAGCGCCCCTGGAGGTGCTCATTGAACGGGATGTGAAAGGGCTGTACAAGAAGGCCCTGGCCGGCGAGATCAAGAACTTCACCGGCATCTCCGATCCGTATGAGGAACCCCAGAACCCCGATGTGGTGGTTCACTCGGATAAGGAGGAAGTGGAAGAGAGTGTGGCCAAGATCCTGGCTCACTTGAAAGAGCGCGGGTTGATCGAGTAGGTAAGGGCTGCTTGACGGACACATCAACCTCTTTTCCCCGAACAGTTGTTTGCGAGCGATGGAGCGAAGCCCGGCCCCATCGCTCGCAAAATTCTTCTCCGGTACGGGACAAGGACGTCGGCGTCCCGTCGGGCTGAAAACTGTCAGCAAGTTGTCATGGTAAAGATACAAGGTTGGCGCTATAATATATTTTGAGAAGTCTGCCGTGTGACCTTTCCAAATTTTTCGACAGTCTTACAGGGGAGGCATTGAGGCCAGTAAGGAGTACATCATGAAAATGAACCGGACCTTGTATCTGTTGACGCCCATCTTGGCTCTTTTTGCCATTATCGCCATCATCATGCCATCCGCATACGCGGGAGCGGGGGCAGATCCCGTCTTGGATACCACATGTCCGACCACATGCACATGCCCCACCACATGTCCTACCCCAACGCCGGGGGGTGGTGGATGCACATGCAATGACTTTGAGGTGTACATGACCGTTGATTCCCCTACCCATAACGATGGGGATATCATCCAGTACCGCATTGAAGTGGATAACGTGGGCGGGTGTGCTTCGGATAATTATGTCACGTTCGATGTGTACTGGACGGACAACCTGGCCTTCCTTGGGTACAGCAGCATGTGGGATTGTATGAATTACGGGGATTACCTCCATTGTGGGCGTAATGACTACGATTGGGGAGGCTCGTACATCTACATTGACATGGCGGCTACGGGGCCGGGGAACGCGACCATGGATGTGCGTAACTTCCAGGTGGAGGCGGAGTACATAGACTCCGAAGGCACTCCCTGTCCCTATAACGTCGCGTCAGCCACCACCTTGATCCAGGAGCCAACCCCTACACCTATCCCCACCCCAACGAACACACCCACTCCCACCGATACGCCGACACCGACGGCTACTCCGACCAACACGCCGGTCCCACCCACATCCACTCCCACGCCTACGCCTACTTCGACCAACACGCCCGTCCCTCCTACACCGACACCGACGCCAACGGATACGCCCGTTCCCCCCACCTCCACCCCCACACCTACGCCCACGCCCGAGGCCACCCAGATGGCCACATTGGGGCAAATTGGGGACAAAGTGTGGTACGACGCGGATAAGGATGGGATTCAGGACGCAGGGGAAGTGGGCGTGCCCAATGTGACGGTGGAGTTGTACAAGAACGGCTCTTGCGCGGGGAGTTATGTGATCACGGATACCACGGACGCGGATGGCATCTACACCTTCACAGACCTGCCCGCGGGGACCTACAGCGTCAAGTTCATCGTCCCGGACGGGTACGCGTTCAGCCCTCAGAATCAGGGCATTGATGAAAGTGTGGACAGCGATGCCGCGCCGGACACCGGTTGTACAGGGCCTATCTCCCTCTCGGATGGGGAGGAGGACTTGACCTGGGACGCGGGGCTCTACGGGCTCGGTCGCATAGGGGACTTTGTTTGGTCGGATAGGGATGGAGATGGCGTGCAGGACCCGGATGAAACTCAGGGGATTTACGATGTGCCCATTCACATCACCGGCGTCAACGAACTGGGGCAGACCTTGGACATGACGGTCACGACCGGGGTGTCCGGTGATTACATCGTGGAAAACCTCGCACCGGGCACATACACGGCCACCGCGCCGGCCAACTTTGGCGGATTCATCCGCACTTCACCTTCTCCGCTGAGCACCACCCTGGACAGCGGCCACATGGAGGATCTGAATCTGGACTTCGGTTATGTCGCACCGACGGCCGTGCAGTTGATGTCCTTCCACGTGGAGCCGGCCGTCGCGGACACGCACTTGCGTTGGAGTGTGCGCGTGGCCGGAGGTGTGCTCCCACGATTCCGGGTGTGGCGAGCCAGGGGGGAAGGCCCTTGGGAGCTCCTCACGTCCACGTGGCTCGCTGCTCAATCGCAATATGGCAGTAAAGCCACCTACGAATTCGTTGACACGACCGTGTTTGCAGGGTATGCCTACACTTACCGTCTGGAGAGCGACTCCGGGGAGATGTTCGGGCCCTGGTATGTGGTCGTTCCCCTTGCCCATGATGCGGATCCCTTCGGGGGCATCCGGCATCTCTTCATCCCCTGGGTGGAATGGTGATATTGGGACAAACGGCTCTAACGGGGGAGCGGGGTTCGCCCTCCATACAGGGAAGGATGTCCCTTTTGCTTTTGTCACTCCGGAGCGACACGCCAGATCAAACCGCCAGGGCCTTCTGGTCCTGGCGGTTGTTTGATCTCCCCGAATCGGGCCTCGTATTTGGCCAGATTTTCCCCCAGGGCTTGGTAAAGGGCTTTCGCGTTCAGGGGAGTGAGGACCACGCGTGCCTGGACGCGCGCTTGGGGAACGTTGGGTAGGAGTTGGGCCAGGTCGATGACGATTTCCGACGGACTGTGGTTGATGACCGCGAAGTTCGCGTAGATCACCGGCACATCCGCGGGGATTTCCACTCGGATGGTTTTTGGACTTTGGCTCATGGGTATCCTCCGTTGGGTATCGGGTTGACTCGTTATGCTGGTAGTACCCCGGCGGCGGACGGGTCTGTGGAGTAACGAGTAACGATTGACGATTAATTGGTGGGTGGGCGGCGGGCGAAGCCCGGCCAGCACCCACGCTAAACAGTGGGCCAGGGGAAAATCGACTCAAAGCCCCCCGGCCCCTTGAGCGCGGACGGCCCTGTGCCTGGCCTCTGTAGGGGCGGGTCTCAGACCCGTCCCTACCTCT
>JAADDB010000165.1 GCA_013154135.1 Chloroflexota bacterium | reverse complement strand
GACGGTTCCTGTTCAGCAGGCGGATGAATCCGCCTGCTGAACAGGGCGCACTGCCGTGCGCCCCTACCGTTCGTGAACGACCAAGAATCGCTCCACACGGCCCATGATGGTCTCCCGCCCCTCTTACTCGTTACTCGTTATGCGTTAGGCTCTTCGCCCATCCCGGCCGACCTCGCCCCGCAGCCCCCCTTAATCGTTACTCATTAATCGTCAATCGTTACTTCTCTCTCTCTCTTAACGATGCCCCCGGCGCCGGCGGCGTTTCCAGCCCCGCCGCCAAGGTCTCACAGGCCACTCATCCTCCCTCAGGCCAAGATCCTGTGCCAGGGATTCCAGCCGGGCCAGGAATTCCTTGACCCGGGGGTGGGCGAGTTTATAACGCACGTTCATGCCCTCCCGTTCGGCCACCACCAACCCCGCGTCCCGCAGGACCATGAGATGTTGGGAGATGTTGGCCTGTAACCGTCCCAGAGTCCGGGCCAGATCGGTCACATAAAGCCCATCCTCGTCCAGCATATTCAAAATGGCCAACCGAACGGGATGACTCAACGCGTGGGCCACGAACGCCGCCCGGACAAACGACTCCTCATCCCTGATCACCTCGTGCTCATCCATCTCTGCTCCTCCCCCTCCTTATCCCCGCCACTCCATTTTATTCGATATTCCGAATACAGTATACAGGGAAGGGGGTGCGGATGTCAAATAACGGGGGGAAGTAAGTGCCGGGCCCGATGACTTGTTGATCGTTCCTGGCCTCAATACTCCCTACCACCATGCCGTTTTGCGGACACCGGCCGCGTGTGGTATACCGGGGTATAACAATGGCTTTCCAAATAGGAGGCAAAGCACCTTGGACGAACACGTGTTACCCGATACCCATCCACAAGACCCGTCGGGCGAAGACCGAGGGACCGCCGCGGACTCCCCTCCCCTGCCCGCGGATGACCCCTGGGCCGTCCCCCCGGACCACCGGTCGGGGTTCGTCGCGGTGGTCGGACGGCCCAACGTGGGCAAGTCCACCCTGATGAACGCGTATTTGGGGCAGAAGATCGCCATCGTCTCCCCCAAGCCCCAGACCACCCGCACCCGAGTCCGGGGCATCCTCACCCTCCCCCACGCCCAGATCATCTTTGTGGACACGCCGGGCATCCACTTTCCCAAGGACAAGCTGGGCGAGTTCATGGTGGAAGAGGCCACCGGAGCCCTCCCCGACGCGGATGTGATCCTCTGGCTGGTGGACCTTACCCGGCGCCCCGGGCCCGAGGACGAACACATCGCCCACATCATCCGGCGGGATCGGGCCGGACGGCCCCTCATCATCGCCTTGAACAAACGGGATCAGGTGACCGGGGAGCAGGTGGAAGCCCACAAGCGGGCCATCACCCGCTTTCTCCAGGGGGAAGAACCGAACGCCTGGGTTGAAATCTCCGCGCTCACCGGAGAAAACCTGGACACCCTCCTGGACCTCATCATACAACACCTCCCCCAAGGGCCCCGTTACTTCCCCGAGGAAATGGTCACCGACCAACAGGAGCGGGATCTGGTCGCGGAGATCATCCGGGAGAAGGCCCTGCATTTCCTGGAGGAGGAAGTGCCCTACTCCGTTGCGGTCGTTATCGACGAATTCAAGGAGCGCCCCAACGGTGTGGTGTACATCCATGCCACCATCGCGGTGGAACGTCCTACCCAGAAGATGATCATCCTGGGGGAAAAGGGCCGGATGATCAAGAAAATCGGACAGGCGGCCCGCGAGGAGATCGAACAACTCTTGGGGAAAAAGGTGTACCTGGACCTTTGGGTGAAAGTCAAGCACAAGTGGCGTAAAAAGGAAGAGGAACTCCGGCGGTTGGGGTACAAATTGCCCAAAAAACGCAAACGCAAAAAACGGCGGAAGTAAAGGAGTCTATCCATGCTGGCCAAACGCATCATCCCCTGCTTGGACGTCCACCGGGGCCGTGTGGTGAAGGGGGTGAACTTCGTCAACTTGCGGGACGCGGGAGACCCCGTGGAACAGGCAGCCGTGTACGATGAGGAAGGCGCGGACGAGTTGGTGTTCCTGGACATCACCGCCACCCATGAGGGCCGGGAGATCATGATAGACGTGGTCCGACGGGTGGCGGACACCGTATTCATTCCCTTCACCGTGGGGGGTGGACTGCGCACGGTTGAGGACATGTGGCAGATGCTCCAGGCCGGCGCGGACAAGGTGAGCCTCAACTCCGCGGCCGTGCGCACGCCGGACATCATCACCGAAGGCGCGCGGCGGTTTGGTTCCCAGTGCATTGTGGTCGCGATGGACGCGCGGCGCCGTGAACCCCCTGGTCCGGGGGCTTCCCCCTGGGAGGTGTACATCAGCGGGGGGCGAGTGCCCACGGGGTTGGATGTGGTGGCCTGGGCCAAGGAGGTGGAAGAGCGGGGGGCAGGGGAGATCCTGCTGACCAGCATGGACGCGGATGGCACCCAAGCGGGATATGATGTGGAACTCACCCGGGCTGTGGCCCAAGCAGTGAACATCCCGGTCATCGCCTCGGGAGGGGCCGGCACCCCGGAACACTTCTACCAAGTCCTCACCGCGGGCAAAGCAGAAGCTGCTCTGGCCGCCTCCCTGTTCCATTACCGGCAACTGAGCATCCGGGAAGTGAAAGCGTACCTCCACGCGCGCGGCATCCCCGTGCGCATACAATTGTGAACCTGTTCCACACGCTGATTGATTGGCAAAACCCGGTAGCACCTTGCAGCCGGACAACTCTGCACTTACCGCCGGGGGCCGGCGTTCTCTCTCGGTGCAGCGTTGTGTTGTGCTGTATACAGAAGCATTCCAGCGTGTCTTCCTCCTACCCTATCTCTTCCGCCTGCTGACGGGCGTCCCGAGCATGTTTCTGCAAGCCAATGCGCTCATATAACTGGGCTGCCTCGAGGAAATAGGTACGAGCAGCGGCTTCATCGCCCACCTTTTGCAGGACGAGTGCGTAGTTATAGTAATCCGTAGCCACACCGTAAAGGCTCCCAATGGCCGTATGCAATGCCACAGCCTGGGCCAGGAGATCGTCCGCCTTTTCGCGATGTCCCTGGACCAACGCCAACCTTCCCTGGGCTGCCAGCGTGTTCGCTCGCCCCAGGCGATCCCCCACCGCCTCATATAACCCCAACGCCTCCTCATACGCCTCTATCGCTCGATCCAGCTCCTTCCGAAATTGCCACACATCGCCCAGCGCCTTCAGCGTGTTCGCTCGCCCCAGGCGATCCCCCACCGCCTCATATAACCCCAACGCCTCCTCATACG
>JAADDB010000112.1 GCA_013154135.1 Chloroflexota bacterium | reverse complement strand
TACAAGAACCGGTGGTCCTCCCCGCGCGCATCCCCAACCTGCTCATCAACGGCGCGTCCGGCATCGCGGTGGGCATGGCCACCAACATCCCGCCCCACAACCTGAACGAAGTCGCGGATGCCCTCATCTTCCTCATCGACCACTACGACCAGCTGGAGGACATCGGCGTTGAGCACATCATGAAACACCTGCCGGGGCCCGACTTCCCCACCGGCGCCCAGATCCTCGGGTTGGAGGGCATCAAACAGGCCTATGCCACCGGCCGTGGACATTTGACCCTCCGCGCGGTTGTGGAGATCGAACCCCGCAAAGGGGGCGGGGAAACCATCATCGTCAAGGAAATTCCCTACCAGCTGAACAAGAGCACCCTCCTGGAACGCATTGCCCTCCTGGTGCGCAACGGCCGCATCGAGGGCATCTCCGACCTGCGAGATGAGTCGGACCGGGAAGGGCTGCGGGTGGTGGTGGAGGTGAAACGGGGGGTCCCCGCGCGCAAAGTCCTCAACCAACTCTACAAGTACACGCCCCTGCAGACCACCTTTGGCGTTCAGATGCTGGCCCTGGTGGAGGGGGAACCCCGGTTGTTGCCCATCAAGCGCATCCTCGTCCTCTACATCGAACACCGCCGGGATGTGCTGACCCGACGCACCCAGTTCGAACTGAAAAAGGCCAAAGCCCGAGCCCACATCCTGGAAGGGCTGCGCATCGCCCTCCAATTCCTGGACGAGGTCATCGAGACCATCCGCCGTTCGGAGAGTGCGGAGGTGGCCCGCACCGCGCTCATGGAACGCTTCGGCCTGACCGAAATCCAGGCGCAAGCCATCCTGGACATGCAACTCCGACGTCTGGCCGCGCTGGAACGCCAGAAAATCGAAGAGGAATACCAGGAACTCCTCCGGCGCATCGAATACCTGGAAGACCTGTTGGCCCACCCCAAGAAAATCCTCCAGCTCATCCGGGAGGATTTGGAGGACATCAAAGCCCGCTACGGCGACGAACGCCGCACCCGCATCCAACCCCAAGGGCCGGAAGAGCTCTCCGAAGAAGACCTCATCATGCAGGAGGACTGGCTCGTCACCGTCACCCAGGATGGGTACATCAAACGAACCCTCAGCCGGGTCTTCCGGGCCCAGCGACGGGGCGGCCGAGGCATCAAGGGCATGGGCACCCGGGAGGAGGATGTGATCGCGCACGCGGTGGCCTGTCGCAGCCTGGACACCCTCCTCTTCTTCACCAACCAGGGCCGGGTGTACGCGGAGCGGGTGTACAACGTGCCCGAAGGGGGCCGCACGGCCAAGGGCCTGCCTCTCATCAACGTCATCGCGCTCCAGCCGGACGAACAGGTTACCGCGCTCGTCGCGGTGAGCGAGTTCCAGGAGGACCGTTTCATCACCCTGTGCACCCGTGGGGGAAAGGTCAAGCGAATGCCTCTTTCCAACTTCGCGCGCGTGCGCTCCACAGGGCTCATCGCCATCACCCTGGAGAAACAGGATGAGTTGGGATGGGCCCGCATCACCACAGGGGCCCAAGATCTGGTCATCACCACCCGCCACGGGCGCAGTCTGCGCTTCCCGGAGACCGAGGTCCGGGTCATGGGCCGCCAGGCCGCAGGGGTCCGAGGAATCCGGCTGACGGGAGAGGACCAGGTCGCGGGGTTGACCGCGGTTCAGCCGGAAGGACTACTCCTGGTCGTCACCGCCCGAGGGTACGGGAAACGGGTCCCCCTGGACGAGTTGCCCCAACGCAAGCGGGGCGGACAGGGGGTGTGGATCATCAACCACCGTCAACGCCCTCGCATCGGCGACATCGTGGCCGCGCGGGTGGTCTTGCCCGATGATGAGATCATAGTCTTGACGGCAAGGGGAATGGCCGTTAGGATGAAAGTGTCGGGGATCTCCATCCAAGGACGCTATAGCCGGGGAGTCACCTTGGTCTCCCTGGAAGGTGATGATGTGGTCGCGGCTGTGGTCCGTCTGCCACGGGAGGAGAAGTAGGATCATGTTACGCACATGGCTGAAACGAGGCCCCAGTCAAACAGTGGAGCTGATGCCGGAACCGGACGCGGACGCGCTGGCCGAGACGTTGGTCGCGTTTGCCAACGGGGACGGGGGGACTATTCTCATCGGCGTGGACGCGAAGGGGCAGGTGACGCCCCTCCTGCCCGAGGAGGTGGAGGATACGTTGCGGATGGCGCTGGTCCGCACGCGGCCGGTGGTGCGCACTGAATGGCGGATGGAGCAGACGGACGCGGGCCCGATCATCGCGATTCACGTGCCCCGCAGCACCGAACTCCACAGCCTGGACGACGGTCGGGTGCTCATCCGGGCCGGGGCCACGAATCGCCCTCTGAGTGGGGATGAGATCCGCCAGCTCGCGGCCACAAAGAGCACCGGGGATTTCGAAGCCGAACCGGTCCACGGGGCCACGTTGGAGGATCTGGACCCGAAGATCATCGAGGAATACCGGGAGCACTGGGAGGAGAAGCAACGACGTCCCTGGATCGGCACTACGGAGGATCTGTTGCGGGCCGCGGGAGCCCTCACGGACGACGGCACGCCGACGGTCGCGGGGATTCTCCTCTTCGGCAAAGATCCCCAGTTCTTCCTCCCCCAGGCGGAGTTGGATTTTGTCCGCTTCAAGGGGACGGACCCCCGCGGGCCAGAAGGGCTCCCCGGATACGGACGCCGGGAAAAGGTCCGAGGCCCCTTGCCCCGGCTTTTAGAGCGCGCGTGGCAGGTGGTTCTCCAGGAGATGCGGGTGGAGGCAGTGGTGCGCGGACTCCAACGGGAGGAACGACCTGAATATCCGCCCTTTGCCGTGCGTGAAGCTCTGGTGAACGCGGTGGCCCACCGGGATTACCGGCTAAGCGGCCGGCGCATTGAGGTGCGCATGTTCGATGACCGCCTGGAGGTGACCAGTCCGGGTGGGTTGCCGGGGTACATCACCTTGGACAACATCGTGGAGGAGCATTTCAGCCGGAATCCGCGCATTGTCAACGGCCTGTACCAGTGGGGGTACATCGAAGAGTTGGGGTTGGGCATTGACCGAATGATCGAGGATATGCTCGCGGCCGGGCATCCCAAGCCCGAATTCAAGGCAACCCCTTACTCTTTCACGGTGATCCTGCGCAATCGCATTGAGCGGCCGGTACCTGTTTCCCGCAAGGACTGGGGCGTGCCCTTGAACCCTCGCCAGATCCGCGCGCTCCAGTATCTGGAGGAACACGGACGCATCACGAATCGGGAGTACCGACAGCTGTGCCCGGAGGTCAGTCCGGAGACGTTACG
>JAADDB010000249.1 GCA_013154135.1 Chloroflexota bacterium | reverse complement strand
AAACAGTTCGCCAGGGGAAAATCAACTTAAAGCCCGGGCGCACGGCCGGGGAGAGTCCCCGCGGGCCGGATGGGGGACGGGCCCCCGCTTATCTCATTACTCAACTAAAAACCGACAAGGAAGGCTATGGTACCCTTTCCTCAGGAACGGATACGGAATTTCTCCATCATCGCCCACGTGGATCACGGCAAATCCACCTTGGCCGACCGGCTCCTGGAGCTGACCGGCACCGTTAACCCGCGGGAGATGCAGGAGCAGGTGCTGGACAGTATGGAACTGGAGCGGGAGCGCGGGGTGACGATCAAAGCCTCGCCTGTGCGCATGCTCTACACGGACGAGGACGGCACCACATACGAGCTAAACCTCATCGACACCCCCGGTCATGTGGACTTCACATATGAGGTCAGCCGGGCTTTGGCCGCGTGCGAAGGAGCCATCCTGGTGGTGGATGCCAGCCAGGGCATCGAAGCCCAAACCCTGGCCAACCTCTTCATGGCCCTGGAACACGACCTGGAAATCATCCCTGTGGTGAACAAAATCGACCTGCCCGCGGCCCGGCCCGACGAAGTCGCCCAAGAAGTGGCCGACCTCCTGGGCGTGGACCCGGACGAGGTGTTGCGCGTCTCGGCCAAGGAGGGCATCAACGTGGACCAGGTGCTGAAGGCCGTGGTCGAACGCATCCCACCCCCCTCCGGCGACCCGGACGCGCCCTTGCGCGCGCTGATCTTCGATTCCCAATACGACCCGTACAAAGGCGTGGTCGCGTCCGTCCGCGTGGTGGATGGGTTCCTGCGCCGCGGGGAAGCCCTGCGCATGATGAGCACGGCCGCGGATTTCGAGCCGTTGGAGGTGGGCTACTTCGCACCGGACATGCGCCCCGCGGACGTCCTTGGCCCCGGGGAAGTGGGATACGTGGCCACCGGGCTGAAATCCGTGCGCGATGCCCGGGTGGGCGACACCATCACCCTGGCCGAACACCCCGCGGCAGAACCCTTACCCGGCTACAAACCCCTCAAGCCCATGGTCTTCGCGGGCATCTACCCGGTGGACTCGGACGCGTACAACGCGCTGCGGGACGCGCTGGAGAAGTTGCGCCTGAACGACGCGGCCCTGGTCTTCGACCCAGAAGTCTCCCAAGCGTTGGGCTTTGGCTTCCGCGCCGGCTTTCTGGGCATGTTCCACATGGAAATCGTCCAAGAACGCCTGGAACGGGAATACGGACTGGATGTGCTCTTCACGGCCCCATCGGTGGCCTACCAGGTGGTCACCACCGACGGCGAAGTCCTGACCATCCACAGTCCGGCCGAATTGCCCGAACCCACCCGCATCGCGGAAATCCGGGAACCCTGGGTCCGACTGGAGATCTTCACCCCCACCGAGTACATTGGACCCATCATGGACCTGGTGATGAAACGCCGCGGCATCTTCAAGCGCCAGGATTATGTGGACCAACGACGGGTGATCCTGGTATACGAAATCCCCCTGAGCGAGATTTTGGTAGACTTCTACAACGAGCTGAAAGCCCGCTCGCGGGGGTACGCGTCCATGGATTACGAGTTCATCGAATACCGCCCCGCGGATTTGGTGAAGCTGGACATTCTGGTCGGAGGGCAACCCGTGGATGCCCTTTCGGTGATTGTCCACCGGGATGACGCGTATCGCAAAGGACAAAGGTTGGTCTCCAAGATGAAGCAAGTCATCCCCCGCCAGCTGTTCGACGTGCCCATCCAGGCAGCTATTGGCAAGAAAGTCATCTCCCGGGCCACGGTCAAGGCCCTGCGGAAGGATGTGTTGGCCAAATGCTACGGCGGAGATGTCACCCGTAAGCGCAAGCTCTTGGAACGCCAGAAACGGGGCAAAAAACGCCTGAAAATGGTGGGCCATGTGGAAATCCCCCAGGAAGCTTTTATGAGCGTGCTCAAACTGGAAGAGGACTGATCCGATAGGATGGTTCCACATTTCATCAATTGGGAGGGACCCCATGATAGATTATCGTTCCTTGTTTGACTTGAGTGGACGGACCGCGTTGGTCGTCGGCGCGGGCAGTGGCATTGGCAGGGCGTCGGCCGAAGGGTTGGCCGCGTTCGGCGCTCGGGTGTTCTGCGCGGACGTGAAGTTGGACGCGGCAGAGGAGACGGCCCAGGGCATCCGAGAGGCCGGATACGAGGCCGACGCGTATTTCGTGGACATCCGGGATGTGGAGAGCATCCGCCAACTCCTGGCCCAAACCGGCCCGGTGGATGTGTTGGTCTCCACGCCTAGCATCAACGTGCGCAAGCCCATGCTGGAGATCACCGAGGAGGAGTTCGACCGGGTCATCAGCATCAACCTGAAGGGCACCTTCCTCCTCCTGCGGGAGGTGGCCCGGGGCATGGCGGAACGGGGCCGGGGGAGCATCATCGTCTTCTCCAGCATCCGCTCCCTGGTGGTGGAGCCGGGCCAAGGGGTCTATGCCGCGACCAAGGCCGGCGTGGTCCAATTTGTCCGGACATTGGCCGCGGAATTGGGGCCTAAGGGCGTACGGGCCAACGCGGTGGCCCCCGGCGTGGTGGAAACGCCCCTGACCTTGCCCATCAAATCCCACCCCGAGTGGTACAAGGCCTACGCGGAGAGGAACGCGCTCAAGCGCTGGGCCCAACCCCATGAGATCGCGACCGCGGTTATCTTCCTGGCCTCGGACGCCAGCTCTTATGTGACGGGATCGGTCATGTTCGTGGATGGCGGATGGACCGCGATTGACGGTCGTTTTGAACCGCCCTTGGGGTGAGGCGTCAAAGAGTTTGGTGCGCGTGGTTTGTTGATTTCCTTCCCGGAGAGAACGATTTTGCGTGGGGGACAGCCGGACTTCATCCGGTCCGCCACCCAAGTGCTACCGTCAATCCGCTGGACTTTGGACCCCATGTGTTGGCCTGGAGGAATAGGAAAGGGTGACGTCTGGCCCGTCCCCCCACCTCAGAGGCCAACTGTTTTTGGCGGGGTGTTGGCATCCCGCCAAGGCGCGGCGGAATCTCGTTCGTCAGCCAGGGACTTTTGTCCAGACTCCAGGGATATTAGGCCATCAAATAAAGGGGAGCGTCCGCTGCTGGGGTAACGGACGCTCCCCTTGGGGGATGGAAGAAGGGGGCAGCCGCTCCATAGCACGGCCATATCATCTTCACGCTCGGACGTCAGCACGCCACGTCCACATAAGCAGCAACAGCAGCACCACCAAAATAAGGGCTTCCATGCTATCTCCTCCGACGTGGGAGTTTGAATGGGCCTGTGTTCGTCGGCTTTATTAAAGCAGCA
>JAADDB010000180.1 GCA_013154135.1 Chloroflexota bacterium | reverse complement strand
GGGCTTCGCCCGCCGGCCACCCACCAAAAACTCTTTCTATGCACGGGGCGAGGACGTCGGAACCCCGCCAAGGCGCGGACCCGTCCGCGGCTGAGATGCTGCTGAGAACCGCGGGGATGGAATGGAACCCCCGGAGGGGCTCTGCATTTTTAGTCCGGGGTAGGGGCGCCCAGCCGTACGCCCGCCTGCCACAGGGCGAGAACACCGGTGCCCCGCGGCGGGGCTTCCGAGTTCCGCCGGGCATCCGGACCAACAACCCAACGCACAACCGTCGTCCATGGTCCATCGTCTATCCCAAGGAGGCTTCATGGGACAACAAGAGGTGCAGAACGCAGCACAATCACAAGGGACACAAACGCAGGAAGGGAACGTCTTCCTCTCCATCATCATTCCCGCGTACAACGAGGAACAACGCCTCCCCCAGACACTGGAGGAGATCGACCGTTATCTCCAACAACAAACGTACACCTACGAAGTCATTGTCGTGGAGAACGGGAGCACGGATCGGACGACGGAGGTGGCCGAGGCCTTTGCCGCGCGCCATCCCTACGTGCGTGTTCTGCACAGTCGCAAGGGGAAGGGGGCCGCGGTGAAAACGGGAATCCTCAACGCACGCGGGGAGTACCTCTTCATCTGCGACGCGGATCTCTCCATGCCCATCGAGGAGGTGAGCAAGTTCCTCCCGCCCGTCCTGGACGACTACGACATCGCCATAGCCTCCCGTGAAGTGCCCGGCGCCCGGCGCTATAACGAGCCCTTCTACCGCCACCTGGAAGGCCGCGTCTTCAACCTCATCGTGCGCCTCCTCGCGGTCCCGGGCATCCACGACACCCAATGTGGGTTCAAGTGTTTCAAGCGGGATGTGGCCCTGGACATCTTCCCCTACCAGACGATGGACGGTTGGAGTTTTGACGTGGAAGTCCTCTACATCGCGCGCAAGCGGGGCTACCGGCTGGTGGAAGTGCCCATCAACTGGTACTACAAGGCCAACAGCCGCATCAACCCCCTCCACGACGCGATCAACATGTTCTTGGAAGTCCTCAAAATCCGCATCAACGCGTGGAAGGGGTTGTACGACAAAAGGGAATGAAAGTCCCCTCTACACGATCTTCTCCCGCACGTAGCCGCTCAAATAATCCATGAGGGAGACCACGATCACAATGGCCCACATGGCCACCGCGGCCTTGCGGTACTGCAACAGGTTGATGTACTGGATAAGGATGTAGCCGATCCCGCCGCCGCCGACCAACCCCACCACCGTGCTCATGCGCACATTGATATCCCAACGGTAGATGGTGAACGCGATGAAGGGGGGAATCACCTGAGGCACCACCGCGTAGATAATCGTCTGCAAGCGCGTGGCCCCGGTAGCCGTGATCGCCTCAATGGGTCCGGGGTCGATGCTCTCAATGGCCTCGGAGTAGAGCTTGGCCAACGCGGCAATCGAATGGATGGTCAACGCCAACACCCCCGCGAAGGGGCCAATGCCCACCCAGACAATGAAAATCACCGCCCAGATCAACGTCTCCACCGAGCGCAGTACGTTGAACACCAGCCGGACCACGTAGTAGGTCACCGCGCCCCACGGGGTCGTCATCATCAAATTGCGCGCGCCGAAAAAGGAAACGGGCAGGGCAAAGATCACCCCGAAGGTGGTGGCCATCAAGGCCAGGAAGATGGTCTCCACCATCTTGTCGGCCACCGTGCGCAGGGTGTTGCTGATCTTCACCGGCCCCTCTTCCCACTCCAGGATCACCTCGGCCGCGTGGATCCCCTCATCCCCGCCGATGTCCGGCTTCGGGCGGGCGATGACCAAATCCAGGTTCCCCTGGTCATCCGTGCGCGCCTGGGCAACCACCACATCACTCCCGATGGGGAAGTGCCACCGCACCAGGGCTTTGGTGTTGGGACGACCGTTGCGGAGGATGAGCCGTACTTTGTTGGAAGGCCCACACGCGGGCTTCACCTCCAGGACCGTGCCCTTGTAGGTGGCCGGCTTAGGGGTGAATTCCGGCGGACAGGGCACCGGGTATTCCACGGCCAGACGGATGGATTGCTTCTCCCGGGTGAACAGTTCCGGCCGGAGCAGATCCAACACCAACGGCTTGATATCGCCCGCGTCGGTTATCAACGTCTTCAAGTCAATGCGGGTCACCTTCCAACCGTACGCGTACACAGCAATGGCCAGGACAATGAACACCACATTGCGCAGAAAGCGCTGCCAGGAAAAAGGGCGCCGAATGTCGGGTGTCTGAGTCATCACCGGATCTCCACTTGCACGGCATCCTCGCCGTAGATTTCCTTGAAACGCCGGTCATCGATCTCTTCCGGCTTGCCGTCGAACACAATACGACCATCCCGCAACGCGATGATGCGGGTCCCGTACTCCCGGGCCAGACTGAGGAAGTGTAAGGAGCAGATGACCGTAATCCCGTCCTCCCGGTTCAACTCCAAGATGTACTTCATCACCGAGTGGGACGTGGCCGGGTCCAGGGAGGCCACCGGCTCGTCGGCCAGGATGAGTTTGGGCTCTTGCATGAGGGCACGGGCAATGGCCACCCGCTGCTGTTGACCGCCGGAGAGTTCATCCGCGCGCTTCCACGCCTGGTCGGCAATGCCCACCCGTTCCAGGTTCAGCATGGCTTGCCGTTTCTCTTCCGGGGACCAGTAATTGAGGAGACTCCGCCATTGGCTCACATACCCAAGGCGGCCTGTGAGCACGTTGGTGAGCACGGAAAGGCGCTTCACCAGGTTGAATTGCTGGAAGATCATGCCGATGTTGCGGCGGATCAGGCGCAGTTGTTTGTGATCGGCGGCCGTGATGTCCACCCCATCCCAAATGATCTGCCCTGACGTGGGCTCCACCAAGCGGTTGATGCTGCGCAAGAGGGTGGATTTCCCCGACCCGCTCAGGCCAATGAGGACGACGAATTCCCCATCCTCCACGGTGAAGGACACATCCTTCAGCGCGTGGACACCGCCGGGGTAGATCTTGTTCAACTTGCGGATCTCGAGCATGGATGCCTCCTGGGGCCTTTGACGTACAGGGGCATTATAGCCCAGGCCTCACGGGTGGCAAAAGTCCACCCCTTGTTCTCCTCTCTTCCCCATCTTGTGGTATGATTAGGAGCGGATGCGGCATGATGCGACCGGACTTTGGACAAACAGCCCTGACGGGTGACGAAACCTCGGTACCACCTTGGCCGCGGACGGGTTAGGGCTCGCCCCGTGAGAAGGGAAGTACTTCGACGCGTGGCGGGTAGACGTTCATCCCCGTCCCCGGTCCACAAAGGTACAAGATGCGACCGCTGCGACTTCAGCTGAAAAATTTCATGTCCTACGGAGAAGATGTCCCACCCCTCAGCTTTGAGGGGATGGACGTGGTGTGTCTTTCCGGCCCCAACGGCCACGGAAAGAGCGCTCTGCTGGACGCGATGACGTGGGCCCTGTGGGGGAAATCCCGCGCGTCCTCCGACGATGAACTCATCCGCCACGGACGAACCGCGATGCTGGTGGACTTCGAGTTCGCCTTGGAAGGACAAAGATATCGGGTCCGGCGGGAGCGCGTTCGCCGGGGAAAACGGGGACACAGTGAGCTGGAATTCTTCGTCTGGGACGAAAGCCGGGGAGAATGGCGTGCGCTCAGCGAGAACTCCATCCGCCAGACCCAACGCCGCATCATCGAAACCCTGAAACTGGACTACGAAACCTTCGTCAATTCCGCTTACCTCCGCCAAGGACGAGCCGACGAATTCACCACCAAATCCCCAGGACAGCGCAAACGCATCCTGGCCGAAATCCTGCGTCTGGACGTGTACGACGAGCTGGAACGCCGGGCTCGGGAGCGCATGCGGGCCGCGGAACAACGCATCGCGGAGATGAAAGGCCGGCTCCAGCTGATGGAAGAGGAGATCGCCCAAGAGCCGACCCTCCTGGCCCAGCTGCAAGAGCTGGAAGAACAGCTCCGGGAGCTCGCGGCCCAACGGGCCCAGGCCGAGGCCCTGGAACGGGAACTCCAGACCAAAGTGGAACACCTACGCGCGCGGGAGCAGGATGTCCAACGGCAACGGGAACGGGTCAAGCGCCTGGAACAGGACATCGCGGACTTGGAACGGGAACTCCAGGCCCTGAACCGACAGAAAGAGGCCATCCTGGACATCCTGAACCGGGAGGCGGAAATCCGAGAACGGTACACCGCGCTCCAACAGGCCCGACAGGAGAACGAGGCTTTCAACGCGCTCCTCCAACGCCAGGTGACCCTGCAAAAGGAATTCCAGGAGATCACCGAAGCCTGGCATCGAGCCCAACGGGATGTGGAGCGCACATTGGCCCGTCTGCGCCAACAACGGGAATCCCTCCAAGCCCAATTGACCCAGGAAGAGGCGGTGCGCCAGGAGCTCCAACAGGCGGAGGAAGCCCTGGCCCTGCTCGAAGAAATCCAACAGCGCATTCAGAACGCGCGCGAGCAGCAGGACATCATCCGGGACGAAGGCACACAAGCCAAAAGTCACCTGGAACATCTGGAAAGGGAAATCCGGGCCCTGGAAGAGCGGATCGAGCGTCTCCAAAGCGCGCGCGGGGAAGCCACATGTCCCCTGTGTGGCCAACCCCTCAGCGAGGAACACTTGAACCAACTCCTGACCCAGCTCCGGGAGGAGTTGGAGACCAAACGCCGGGAGCAGGAAGCGACCCGCCAGCAGTTGGAGGAGTTGCGGCGCAAGTACAGGGAACAGGCCCAACACGTCCAGGACCTGGAACAACAGCGCCGGCAAGGGGATCGCACCCATCAGATGTACGCCCGGGCAACGGAGCGGCTGAAGCAAATCCAGGCCGCGAAGGCGAGTCTCCAGGAGGTGGAGCAAGCCATCCGGGAGGAGGAGGAACGGCTGGCCCAGGGGACTTTCGCGGCGGACGTGAAGGCGCGGCGGGACGCGCTCCGCCAACAGCTGGCCGAACTGGGCTACGACGAGGCAAAACACACCCAGGTCCGGGAACAGCTCCAAACCCTGGCCGACGCGGAGGAAGCGTACCGCACCCTCCAACAGGCTCGCGTGCAGCTGCAACACGTGGAGCAACAGATCGAACGGTTGAGCTCCCAACACGCGCAGCGGAAGGAGATCCTGGAGCAGGAACGCGCGGAGCTGGCCCGCCTGCTAGAAGAAATCACCGCGCTCCCCGACTTGCAACGACAGCTCCGGGAGCAGAGTAGCCAGGTGGACCAGTTGAGCATCCAGGAGCGCCAGTTGCAGGCGCACGTGGGCGGGATCAAACAACAGCTGGCCGCGATTGAGGAACAGAAAAAGCGCATCAAGGACATCCGTAAGGCCCTGCGCCAAGAAGAGGAAGCGCGGACCATTTACCAACAGCTGGCCCAGGCCTTTGGCAAAAACGGACTCCAAGCCATGATCATCGAAGCGGTCATCCCGGAGATCGAGGAACGGGCCAACGCGCTCCTGGGGCGCATGACCAACGGACGCATGAGCATCCGGCTCAAGACCCAGCGGGAGAAGAAGACGGGCGGGACCGCGGAGACGTTGGACATCGAGATCGCGGACGAGAACGGGGTTCGGCCGTACGAGCTCTACTCCGGGGGGGAAGCCTTCCGCATCAACTTCGCGCTGCGGGTGGCCCTGAGCAAACTCCTGGCCCGACGGGCCGGCGCCAGCCTGCGCAGTCTGTTCATCGACGAGGGGTTTGGCAGTCAAGACGGGGAGGGGCGCATGCGCCTCATCGACGCGATCAACGCGATCCGGGAGGATTTTGACCTCATCGTGGTCATCACCCACATTGAGGAGCTGAAAGCCGCGTTCCCGGTGCGCATTGAAGTCCAAAAAGGCCCCGCAGGTTCCACCTTTGCCATTGTGGTGTAGAGGGACGATTAAGGAGTAACGATTGACGATTAACGATTAAGGGGTTGGCTGAAGGGCGAGGTCGGCCGGGATGGGAGAAGGTCTAACGCATAACGAGTAACGAGTAAAAGGGCGGGAGGGCCCCACACGGCCGTGAGTGGCGATGCTCGGCCCATATAGAGCCCCCGCAGGGGGCGTCCCAAAACGATTAACGATTAATGAGTAACGATTAAAGAGGTTGGCGGGAGGGCCCCACACGGCCGGGTGTGGCGATGCTCGGCCCATATAGAGCCCCCGCAGGGGGCGTTCCAAAACGATTAACGATTAATGAGTAACGATTAAAGGGGTTGGCGGGAGGGCCCCACACGGCCCGTTTGGGGCGATTCTGGACCCGTATAGAGCCCCCGGAGGGGGCTTGGCAAATTTAGCCCGGGGGTTTAGCCCCGGGCGATCGGGCATAACCACATATCGCCGTTCATGAATGGCAGAGCCCACGGCCGTGCGCCCACTTTAATCGTCAATCGTTAATCGTTACTCGTTACCCTACGGACCCGTCCGCCGCCAAGGGACTGAGAGCAACGGAGAAGCGGGCCAGCAGGGGCCTTCTCCCGCCAGCCTGGTAGCCCCTTAACCGTCAATCGTTACTCATTAGCAACGACCACAACAACGGGGGAAAAGAATTCATGGGCAACCACTTGCCACCAAAAGAACATTGGGAAACACCCGTCCTGAACGCCGCGGTCGTGGGCGTGGGGACGATGGGACGCAACCACGCGCGTGTCCTCGCCAGCCTGCCACACGTGCAACTGATCGCGGTCGCGGACATCGACGAGGATGCCGCACGCCAGGCCGCCTACACGTACCGAGCCCACGCGTACACGGATTACCGCCTCATGCTGGAAAAGGAACCCCTGGACCTGATCAGCATCGCGGTTCCCACGCGCATGCACGCCCCCGTCGCGCTGGACGCCATTGCCAAGGGCATCCACTGCCTCATCGAAAAACCCATTGCCCCCTCGGTGGAGGAAGGGGAGCGCATCGTCCACGCGGCCCGGGAAGCAGGCGTCAAAGTCACCGTGGGGCACATTGAACGCTTCAACCCCGCGGTACAGGAGCTGAAACGCCGCCTGGTACGGGGAGAACTGGGGCGGGTGTTCCAGATCCACGCCCGACGGGTGGGGCCCTTCCCCCCGCGGGTGACCGATGTGGGCGTGGTGATGGACCTGGCCACCCACGAAGTGAACATCATGGAATACCTCCTGGGCGCGCCGGTGGAAAGCCTCTACGCGGAGACAGAACAGGAGATCCACGCGTACCACGAGGACCTCCTCTCCGGCCTCCTGAAGTTCGCCAACGGCACCGTGGGCGTGCTGGACATCAACTGGCTCACCCCAACCAAAATCCGCCAGCTCAGCCTCATCGGGGAACGGGGAATGTTCCTGGTCAACTACCTGACCCAGGAACTCCATTTCATCGAGAATGGGGAAATCACGGACCAGTGGGATGGCCTGGTCGCGCTGATGGGCGTGTCCGAGGGACGGCATGTGAAGTTCGAACTCCAGCGGCGGGAACCCTTGCGCCTGGAGTTGGAACACTTTGTGCAGACCATTCTGGAGGACCGAGATCCCCTCATCTCCCCGGAGGAAGCACTCCGGGCTGTCTATTTGGCGCAAAAAATGATAGAATCGGGTCGAGAACACCGGATCATCTACCTGGACAACGGCCGATACGATTTGGCGCTGTTTCACTGATGGCCGGGCTACGTGCTCGCCCCGTGCCGGAAAAGCACTTTGCATGTACAGCGCCCTCCTTCACTCGTCAATCATCACTCCTTTCTAAGGGCCAAGGCTATGGGGAAAAAACGACGACGCAAACCCATTGTCGCCCTGGTCGGGCGACCGAACGTGGGCAAGTCCACCCTGTTCAACCGGCTCATCGGCCAGAAGTGGGCCATCGTGGAGGATAAGCCCGGCACCACCCGAGACCGCATCTACGGGGATGTGGTGTGGGGGGATCGGGAATTCACGCTGGTGGACACAGGCGGGTTGGAAATCATCCCCCACACCCGGGATGGTCGGCCAAAGGCCCGCCCTCTGGCCGAGGATTCCCGGGATTTCATCCACGAAATGCAGGAGCAGGTCAACACAGCCCTGCGGGAGGCCGATGTCATCGTCCTGGTCACCGACGTCACCGACGGCGTGACCCCGGTGGACCGTCAGGTCGCGGACCTCCTGCGCCAGGAGAAGAAGCCCGTCATCCTGGCCGTGAACAAAGTGGACAACCCCCAACGAGAGGTGGAAGCCCTGGCCTTTTACGAACTGGGCCTGGGAGATCCCATCCCCGTCTCCGCGCTCCACGGCAAGGGGACCGGCGACCTGCTGGATGCCATCCTCCAGGCACTGCCCCACGCGCCCGAGGAGGAGGAAGAGGAAGAAGACGTCATCCGCGTGGCCATTGTGGGGCGCCCTAACGTGGGCAAATCCACCCTCCTCAACCGTCTGGCCCGGGAGGAGCGGGCCATTGTCAGCGACGTGGCCGGGACAACCCGGGATGTGGTGGACACCCGAGTCCGTTGGGAGGGCAAGACGTTCCTCTTCCTGGACACCGCGGGGATCCGCCGGAAAGGGTCCATCCAGCGGGGCGTGGAATATTACAGCGTGCTGCGGGCCATGCGGGCCATTGAGCGGAGTGACGTGGTCCTCCTCGTCCTGGACGCGACGGAAGGAGTCACGGCCCAGGATGCCCACATCGCGGGGTATGCCCTCGAAGCGTACCGGAGCATCATCATCGTCGTCAACAAATGGGACCTGGTGGAGAAGGACACGTACACCATGGTCGAATACACCCGGCGCATCCGCCATGAGCTGAACTTCATCGACTTCGCGCCCATCGTCTTCATCTCCGCGAAGACCGGACAACGGGTTTCCCGACTCTTCCCTCTCATAGAGCACGTCTACGAGGAACGGTTTGTCCGGCTGCCCACGAGCATGTTGAACCGGATCATCCAGGAGGCGTTGGCCGAACATCCCCCTCCGGTCAAGGGGACTCGGGCTCTCCGCCTCTACTACGTAACCCAACCGGCCGTCGATCCTCCCACGTTCGTTTTCTTCGTCAACGACGCGGAGTTAGTCCACTTTTCCTACCAACGGTATTTGGAAAACAAAATCCGGGAAATCCACCCCTACGACGGCACACCCCTGAAGCTCATCTTCCGCAGTCACGAAGGAAAACGAAAGGGGAAATGAATTGTTCGGGCGGGATGCCCGGCCTCCCACGCCCGAACAACATCTCCCCAGGGGGATGATGCAGCAGTGATGGAAGGAGTGAGCTGTGAAGCACAGATCCGCTCTGGGGGTGCAGGTGATCCTCCTCATCATCCTCGGCCTGTGCCTCTTCTACCTGGGGAAAGTGGGATGGACCATCTTCTACCCACCCACACCCACGCCTTCGCCCACACCGCCCCCTACATCCACGCCCACACCGACGCCCACACCGACGCCCACATCGACCCCCACACCTTCGCCCACGCCCTCCCCCCTACCGACGCCCACGCCGAGCCCCACATCCACGCCCACCCGGCCTCCTACCCCCACAATGACCCCCAGCCCGACGCCCACGCGGGGGACCGCGCGCAGGTCCGGGGCCGTTTTGGCTTTCTTCGATGAAGACCAGGCGTACACCCACGTGGTCACTCAAGTCGCGTTTGGCCCTCGGATTCCGGGCAGTCGCGCGTCCGCGCGCACGCGGGCGTACATCCGCCAGCAGGTGGAGCAGTGGGGGTGGGAAGTGGAGGAGGATGCGTTCACCTTTCGCGGGGTTCCCCTGACGAACGTTCTGGCCCGCAAGGGGAAGGGCCCCGCGTGCATCCTGGGCGCCCATTATGACACCCGACCCCGCGCGGATCAGGACCCGCGGCCCGAACGCCGGAACGATCCCGTGCCCGGGGCCAACGACGGCGCCAGTGGAGTAGCCGTCCTCCTGGAACTGGCCCGCATCCTCCCGGTGGAGGAGGACGACCCCGCGGTGTGGTTGTACTTCTTCGACGGCGAGGACAGTGGGGATATCAACGGTTGGCCGTGGGCTGTGGGCGCGCGGCACGCGGCCAAACGCGTGGATCCGAACCACGTACGCTGTGTCATTGTCGTCGACATGGTGGGGGACAAGGACCAAGCCTTCTACTGGGAGAACAACTCCACCCCCGCGTTGCGCCAATCCATCTGGGAGATGGCCGAAGAGCTCGGGTACGACCACATCTTCGTGCCCGAAAGCCTAAACCTCTCCGTCATCGACGACCACCTCCCCTTTGCAAAGCGGAACATCCCGGCGGTGGACATCATAGACTTTGAGTATCCCTATTGGCACACTGTGGACGACACCCCGGACAAAGTCAGTCCACGCAGCTTGGGCCGAGTGGGAGAAGTGTTGTATAACTGGTATCAGATCTCGGGTACCAGGTACGGCTTGCCGGACAAGGGTCGGTAACACCTGGGCGGGGCGGCGCGGCAAAGGACCACAGACCAAACTTGCCCCCGACATTGAACCAACCATTCGTTGGTCGTTCGTCGGTCGTCGGTCGTCGATCGTCGGTCGTCGTCCGTCCTTCATCCATCCCGGCCGACCTTGTCCTTCAACAACCTCTTACCCGTTATTCCTTTTCATGGAGGCGCTCGATGGCAAAGCAGAAGCACATCCCATTTCCCATCTCCCAAAGACTGCAACGCGTGCCCCCGTATCCCTTCGTTGTAGTGGCCCAAAAAGTGCGCGAACTCCAGGCCCAAGGTGTTGACGTGATCCGGATGGACATCGGCGCTCCCGACATGCCCCCGCCCCCCCGAGTCATCGACGCGCTGGCCGAAATGGCCCGGCGCCCCGACGTCCACCGTTACCCCGGCTATCGGGGCTCCCCCGAACTGAAAGAGGCCTTCGCGGCCTACTACGAACGCCGGTTCCACGTGCACCTGGACCCAGAAGAGGAAGTCCTCCCCCTCCTGGGCTCCAAAGAAGGCCTGCACCACATCACCCAGGCCTTCGTCGACCCGGGGGACGTGGTGCTCGTCCCGGATCCGGGATATCTCACCTACAGCACGGCCACACTCCTGGCCGGTGGGGAAATCTACCCCCTTCCCCTGCGGGAAGAACGGGGGTTCCTTCCCGACCTGAACGCGGTGCCCCCGGACGTGGCCCGCAAAGCCAAGATCCTCTGGCTCAACTACCCCAACAACCCCACGGGCGCGGTGGCCGACCTCGCCTTCTTCGAACAAGCTGTTGCCTTTGCTCGACAATGGAATATACTTCTGTGTCACGATGCGCCGTACACAGACGTGACCTTTGGGGATTACAAAGCGCCCAGCATCCTCCAAATACCGGGGGCCAAAGAGGTGGCCGTGGAGTTCAACTCCCTGTCCAAGGCCTTCAACATGGCCGGATGGCGGGTCGGCGTGGCCCTGGGGAACGCGGAGGCCCTGGCCGCGCTCTTGCGGATGAAAAGCAACGTGGACTCGGGCATCTTCCTGCCCATCCAACACGCGGCCGCCGTGGCCCTGCGCGAGGTGGAGGACGCGTGGATCGTCGCGCGCAACCGGGAATACGCCCGGCGTCGGGACATCATCCTGGAAACACTGCCCGACCTGGGGATGAGCGCCCAACCACCTCAAGGCTCCCTCTACGTCTGGGCTCGGGTGCCCCGGGGGATGACAGGGGAAGCCTTTGCCGAACGGGCCCTCACCCGGGCCGGCGTATCCCTGGCTCCGGGCGGCTGGTATGGGGAACAAGGAAAACCTTTCGTGCGTATCTCTTTAGGGGTCCCTACCCCGCGCGTGAAAGAAGCCATGGAACGCCTACGGCGTCTGGCCGACGAATCGGCGCTGATTGACTAACATATCGATTTCCCGAAGAACCGTTGTGGTGATGGGCGAGATTCATCCGCCCGTCAACCACCAAAAACTCTTTTCGGGCACAGGACGAGAACATCGGAGTTCCGCCGAGGTACTGCCGAGCTTTGTCCGTCGATAAGCCTTCGGCAAAACACTCTCAATCGTCCATCGTCACTCAATCATGACTCAGTAAGGAGAACACATCCATGCAACATCGGACAAGATGGCTCATATCCCTCATCCTCATGGTCCTCATCGGACTCGGGGCAACCCAGATGGTCCGGGCTGGCCAGCGACCGCCTACTCCCACACCCTCCATCGGTCATGAAGGGAAAACCCTCTTGTCCGCGCTACAAGACGCGTACCAGGCCCGCGAGTTGGACATGGACACATACGCCTACTGGCTCGCGGTGAGCGTGTACGCGCCGGACCAACTGCCCGCGGCATTCAAACACACCCGACCGGAAAAGGACGGCACTCTGGCCCTCCTCCTGCTGCGCGATATGTGGCCCGACCTCTCCCCCCAGGTGCGAGAACGCATCCAGCACCTGCGCAACCCTTGGGGCACCCAACGCCAATCCCGCCCCACGTTGAGCGGGCCGGAGCAAGTGCTCCTCACCGACCACTTCGCGATCCACTACACCCTGGAGGGGGAGGACGCGATCTCCGCCACGGACATGGACAACAACAACCTGCCCGATTACGTGGAAACCGTGGCCCAGGCCGCGGAACACGCCTGGCACGTGGAGGTGGAAACCCTGGGCTGGACTCCTCCCCCGGACGACCAGGGAGAAGGAGGGGATACCCGTTACGACATCTACCTCAAGGACATGCAGTACTACGGTTACACCGACCCCGCGGGAGGATTTGTGGGAGACAACCCCAAGAGTCCCAACCGGAGAGAACAACACGCCTACTACACCTATATGGTCCTGGAAAACGATTACCGGGGGTTCACCGGTCTGCCCGTCGACCTCCTGCGGGTCAGCCTGGCCCACGAATTCAACCACGCGCTCCAATTCGGCTATGACGGGGATGAACCGGCCATCTGGCTGTACGAAGGGGTGGCCACGTGGATGGAAGACGAAGTCTACGACAGCATTAACGACAACTGGCAATACCTGGGCACCGAGCAGCACACGACCAATGCTCTCTTCGACCGGCCGGAAGTGTGTCTCAACGCCCAACAGAACAGCCAAGACACACGGCCCTACAGCACCTGGATCTTCTTCCGCTACATCTCCGAACACGTGGGCGGGCCGGCCACCGTGCGCGGGGTGTGGGAACAAGCCATCCCCTACGATGGCTACGACGCGGTGGAACATGCCTTGCAGGCCCAAGGACGCCACCTCCCCGATGTGTTCGCGGACTACGTGGTCGCGGCCTACCTCCAACTTCCCTGCGCCTCCGTCCCCGACGGGTACCCCTATTGCTTTGAGGAAGCCCCCTTCCGCTGGAAGGACCACCCCCTCCAAATGCGCGTTGAAGGGGAAATCGACTGGACCGGATCGCCCGGAACAGTACGTCCCGTGTGGGGCATTCAGGAGACGGCCGCGAACATCTGGCGCCTGCGCCGCCGTTCAGACCTCCCCTTGCTCCTCAAGGGCACCTTCCCCACAGACTGGCACTTCCGCGTCCGCTACGTGGACCATTCTTCCCCCCCACAGGTGACGGATGTGCCCGTCACCAACGGAGAAAGCATCCTGCTCCTGACCGGTCGCGAGAGCACCACGGACGACGCCCTCATCATTGTGCGCACGGACATCCCCAACGGGGGCATGTGTGGGTACGTCACATATCGCATCCAGTACGAGGCCGGGGAGAGCACCCCCACGCCCACGCCTTCGCCCTCACCCACACCGACCCCCACACGGGGCATGCCCACACCCACACCCATCCCCAGCCCCACGCCCACACCGAGCCCCACCCCTGTCCACTGGCCCGCGGAGGCGTGCGCGGACTGGGTGGAAAACGGCGGCTTCGAAAATTCCCTCACCGACCCCTGGGTCGAACGGGGGACGGAGATCATCTACGACAACCGGGAATACCCCAACGTGATGGCCCATTCCGGCACCCGCGCGGCCTGGTTCGGGGGATATCCCAACGCGGATGACGCCCTCTATCAGGATATCACCCTCCCCAGCCGGGCCGACCGACTGACCCTGGAATTCTGGACGTTCATGCGCACCCAGGCGATGGACACGCCGCGGCATTACTTATGGGCCCGGGTGGAGGACTTGGATGGCCATGTCCTGGAACAAGCCGGGCTCTGGCACAACCTTTCCCCACAGGGCCAATGGCTGCGTGTCCGGCGGGATGTCACCTCCTACAAAGGACGCACCATCCGGTTGATGTTCCAGGCACGCACCGACGCGTCCGACGATCTCACCAACTTCTACGTGGACGACGTGGCCCTCCTCGCGTGCGTCCGCCCTCCCTTGGTGAAGAACGGGGGGTTCGAAATGGGGCTGGAGGACTGGGATGTGGGCGGAGACCAACCGGTCAGCGTGGTCACCGAAACCGTCCACTCGGGGGAGCAAGCCGTCCTGTTGGGCACCCCTGTACCTCGCGTGCCCCAGACCAGCGAAGCCGGTTGGATCACCCAACGCATCCCCGTCCCTGCGGAGATGGACAAGCCCACCCTCCACTACTGGTACCGCATCTTCACCAACGACATCCGGGATTACAGCCGTTTCAAAGTCCTCCTGCAGGATGCAGAAGGGAAGATGCACCTGCTCCTCGACGCGGGATATGACTCGCCGGACAACATCCCCCCGGACACGCCGGGGTATGACATGGGCTGGCAGGAGGGGGCCAATGACCTGAGCCCCTACAGGGGCACCTGGGTCACCTTGTACTTCCGGAACGAGAACACCCATCCCGGCACGGGGACATATGCATCCCTGGGCATATGGACGTACCTGGACGACATCAAGGTGACGGATGATGCTGCGAGGGGTGGGGAACACAGGCACATGCCCCTTCTCCTCCACGGGTACACCTGGCCTGTACCGCACCAAGTCTGGCGTCCCCAACCCCGAACCCCGTGGCTGGCCCCGCTCAAGGCCAAAGTGAGGGGGAAGTGACGATTAACGATTAATGAGTAACGATTAAGGGGGTTGGCTGAGGGGCGAGATCGGCCGGGATTGGCGAAGAGACTAACGCATAACGAGTAACGAGTAAGGGGCGGGAGACCATCATAGGCCGTTTGTGGCGATTCCCGGCCGGTTATGCACCTCCGCCCGTGTCCCACACAACGCCCTTGGCCCCCTCCTCTCTCCCAGCATTGGGAGAGAGGAGGGGTGAAGTGCCTGAGAGCTTTCCCCCGCCCACCCACGAGGGGTGGAGTGAGGGCCGAAAGAGCCCCTTCGGGGGCTTCTCCCCATTTAGCCCGGGGGTTCAGCCCCGGGCGGACAGGCATGACCACACATCGCCGTATACAAACCGTAAGGGCACACGGCCGTGCGCCCTGTTGATTTTTCCCTGGCGAACTGTTTTTGGTGGGTGCTGGCCGGGCGAA
>JAADDB010000115.1 GCA_013154135.1 Chloroflexota bacterium | reverse complement strand
ATACCGCGGCGGCTTCTGGGTGATTGAGAATCTGGAGTATCTGGATAATGTGTATGGCCGTCGATTCCAGGATCTCATGAAAGAGCTGGCAGGCCAGCCCTTGAAAGTTTACGAACCGACCGAGTACGGGCGACCCGGTCAAGAACAGGCCACGTTCACGATTGCGCTGGAAGACGGTATCCAGTATCTTGAAAACAATTACATCCCCCTCATCTCCATCCTCGCCGAGCCTCGCACCTTTATGGCCCTGGTGCCCGCGGACAAGGCCTTTGAGGTGATGCAGGCCATCAAAACCAAATACGAGCGGGAGATGGGCCGGGTGCGCAACCGCCTGCCCCTCCACCTGGGTGTGGTCTTCGCGGATTCGCACCACCCCCTGCGCACTATCCTGGACGCAGGGCGGAGGATGTTGCAGCAACAAACACCGGGTTTGTTATGGCGTGTGGTGGGTGAGGAGGAGAAACGGAAGGCCGCGAAGGCCGGGATGGTTATCAAATACGCAACAGCCACAGACCTTTCAGAAGCCAAGTTAGAGGAAGAGCGCCCAGATCTTATTTATCGTAAACCCGAACAGAAGCAAGAGCGCATCACCGACCAGTTCAAACAGTGGCACCGAATTGTGCTCTTATCTGAAGAGCGCTTCCGAAGATGCGTTATCACCTGGTACGTCCCCGCGGTCATGGGCGACGGCCAGACGGAAGACCACTGGTATCCGTATGTATTTCTTGCCGATTGTGGTGAGCCGAGTGGCCGTTTAGATAAACGCTATTATCTAGCCAGAAATCCCTGGAATACCTCACACTCCTGGCTTATTCATGCAGCCGCGCTTCAGCCCGGCGACCGCATCTACTTCACCCCCGCGACCTTCGACTTCATCTTCCTCGATCACGGCGGGCGGCGGTTCGAGATCGCCTACGACGAGCAAGGGCATCGGAGGGGTACCCTGCACCGTCCATATTTGTTGGATGAGATCGTGGAATTAGAGGCATGTTGGGAACGACTGAAGCAGGGGCTCCATTCCCGGCAGATCCATCAAATCCGCGACCTCATTGAAACCAAGCGCCGGGAATGGTTTGACAACCCACGGGACTCCTTCTATGACCCAACGTTCCGCGAGTTTTGCCGCAGCGTGCTGGTTAACGCCGAATGGAGGGAGAATCACCATCCGGAGAAACGTGGCGATACGCAACGCCTCACCCAGTGGGCTGTCAGCGGGTTGCTGGCCGACGCGGTGGAACTCTTCTATCACATCATGAAGCAGCGGCCGGTGGGAGAAGCTGACGAAGACACAGGGAACGCCGCGATATAAATCTCTGTCGCTGGGTCTCCATGGAGGGCAGGACGATGATTCGAGATCCTCAAGCCTGGCAGCGATGGGAAGCCGAATGGCAGCGGCGTACGCCCGCGGATCCCGAAGGCAACATCCGCATCTTCTGGACCCTGCTGGAGATGGCCCGGGCCGCGGGCGCCTGGCCCCCGGAGGATCCCCTGGAGGGCCTGGAGACCGACATCCGGCTGGCCTGGGCCATCAATTACGGGAGGCTGCATGAACCTGCTGACCGCTCTGGTTCGGACGCTGGATAAAGCCCGCCTGCCTTATATGGTGATTGGAGGCCAGGCTGTGCTGATCTACGGCGAACCCAGGCTCACGCGGGACATCGACCTGACCCTGGGCGTCTCGCCCGAGGCATTGCCACGCGTCCTGCAAGTGGCCCAGGAACTCGGCCTGCGCCCCTTGGTCGAGGATCCGGAGGCCTTCGTGCGTCGTACCTGGGTGCTTCCGACCCTCCATCCCCCTTCGGGGTTACGGGTGGACTTCATCTTTTCCTGGACACCCTACGAACGCCAGGCCCTGCAACGTGCCCGCGCGATCCCCATCGAAGGCTACCCGGTCCGTTTCGCCTCGCCTGAAGATGTGGTCATCCACAAACTGCTGGCTGGTCGCCCACGAGACCTTGAGGATATCCGAACGATCCTGCGCAAACAGGAATTGGATACGGCCTACATTCGCTCTTGGTTAGCGCAGTTCGAGCAAACTCTACAGAGGCCCTTTGTCGCTCGTTTTGAGCGCATTTTGCAAGAAGAGGCCTCTGCTCGAGGCTCGGAGGATGTGGAAGACGGAAACGCCCGCTAAGCGCGAAGCGGGTTCTCGCAAATCCCAAAAGGAGGAACCCCCATGACCTATCAACCCCAAACCTACCGCTACTTCCTGCTCACCCTGGATCCGGTACACATCGGTACGGGCGGCGCGCGGCTGGGCCGGGTCGACAACCCCATCGTGCGGGAACCCGGTACCCGGCTCCCCAAGATCCCCGGCTCCAGCCTGCACGGCATGATTCGGGCCTATGCCGCGTATCGCTACGGCAAACCCCAATGTGCGGGCCAGGGCAAAAACCACTGCGCCCAACCCACCTGCCCCATCTGCTACACTTTCGGCCATGCTCGCGACAAAGCCGGTGGCCGCGCGGGTGTGGTGGCCATCAGCGACGCGCGCATCCTGCTCTTCCCCGTGTATTCCATGGTGGGGCCGGTGTGGGTGACCAGCCCCGGCGCGTTGTATGATGCGGGTTTTCGTCCCAAGGAGAAAAACAAAGCCCGTTTTGAAGTTGATAAAAACGAGGAAGGCAAGGCAAAATGGCCAAACACGCTTTCTTCGCAAGACCATCTCAACCTCGGTTGGCTGATGGTTGAGAGGGATAAAAATGGCTCTGAATGGGAGCCTCGGGAAATCTTTACGGAAAAAGATATACCTGACCCCATCCGCGACCGCGTCGTCCTGGTCTCGGACAAGCTCTTCTCCCAGATCGTGAACAGCAACCTGGAAGTGCGCACCTCAGTGGCCATCAACCCGCACACAGGCGCGGCCGAGGAAGGCGCGCTCTTCACCTACGAGGCCATCCCCCGCGCCACTGTGCTGTGGATGGATGTGGTGGTGAGTGATTATCGGGGAGCATTTCCCGCTTCTGACAAGGTAAATAAGTGGTGGCAACAAATAAAGGGTGATTGGGAGCACGGGGATATTCCTGAAGAATACCCGCAAGAAAAAGAAGAGGCCATCACACGGGCCCTGCCTGTGCTTGCGAGCGCTGGATTTCGTATCCCTAAGAGCATCCCCTCGACTGACAAAGCAAGAAAAAGTTTTTGGAAATCGTTCCGAGAAGCTCTGCTCGCTCTGCAAACCGACGCCTCTCGCTATCAGGAAACCGGGTTGCCATGGAAGGCCCCGCGGGATGTTCTCGACTCCGGCCTCGAATGGGCCGAGCACCTGGGCGTGGGTGGCATGGGCACCCGAGGGTT
>JAADDB010000150.1 GCA_013154135.1 Chloroflexota bacterium | reverse complement strand
GGCATCTGATTGCGCAACCCTTACGTTAACGATTAACGATTAAGTCCGGTCGCCCGGGGCTAAATTTAGAGAAGCCCCCTTCGGGGGCTCTGTATGGACACATAACCGGCCGAGAATCGCCACAAACGGCCGTATAAGGTCCTCCCGCCCCTTACTCGTTACTCGTTATGCGTTAGGCTCTTCGCCCATCCCGGCCTACCTCGCCCTTCCGCCAACCCCCTTAATCGTTACTCATTAATCGTCAATCGTTACTCATTACCCATCCCCCACTATGGAGTTTTTGTCAGGCCATCAGAACGAGTACAATACACCTGTCCCTTCCACGAGGGAAGGGATGGAATCGTAAGGAGGCAAAATTCGTTGATGGACTATCCCGAAGCACTGCAGTATCTGCTCAGCTTTACAAACCTAGCAACCTATCGCCACATCCCTTACAGTGAACGAGTGTGGAACCTCTCCCACATGGAAACCCTCGCGGAAGCCCTAGGACGCCCGCACTTGGATTACCACGTGGTCCACATCGCGGGGACAAAGGGCAAGGGTTCCACCGCGGCCATGATCGAAAGCACCCTGCGCCAGGCAGGCTTGCGGCCGGGACTCTACACCTCCCCCCACCTGCACACTTTCCGCGAGCGGATGCGCGTGGACGGCCACCTCATTCCCAAATCCCGTTGGGTGGAAGGTGTGGAAAAACTCCAGGCCATCGTCGAACGTCTGCCCTTCAAACCCACCCTCTTCGAACTCCTCACCGCGCTGGGGTTCTGGTACTTCTCCGTAGAAGAAGTCCCCATCGCGGTGGTGGAAGTGGGCCTGGGCGGCCGACTCGACTCCACCAACATCGTCCACCCCGACCTGACCCTCATCACCTCCCTGGGCTTGGAACACACCGCAATTCTCGGGGACACCCTGGCGGATATCGCGAGGGAAAAGGGTGGCATCATCAAACCCGGCGTCCCGGTGGTCGTCGCCCCGCAGGAACCGGAAGCCCTAGCCGAATTGGAACGCCTGGCCAAGGAACGCCAATCCCCCCTCCTCCTCATCGGACGGGATTGGCATTACCGAGTTGAACAAGTCACCCCCGCGGGACTGCGGGTGAGCGTCTGGTCCCAAGATGTCGCGTACGAGGACGTCCAGGTGAGCCTGCGGGGCATGCACCAAGCCCTCAACGCGACCATGGCCATCGTCGCGCTCCACACGTTGCGGGAGATGGGTTGGCCCATCACCGAGGAAAACATCCGGGACGGGTTGCGCTACGTGAAATGGCCCGCGCGCATGGAAGTGCTCCAACGCCAACCCATCCTCTTCCTCGACGGAGCCCACACGGTCGAAGCCATGATCCGCTTGCTGGACGGCATCTACCGCTGGTTCCCCCACGAGAACCTCCACATCATCTTTGGGGTCTCCGCGGACAAACGCATCCCCGACCTGTTGGACCTCCTCTGGCCCCACGCGGACACCCTCCACATCACCCGGTCCACCCATCCCCGGGCAGCCACACCCCACCACATCCTAGAACACCTGCCCACCGGGGAAGGCCCCCGGGTGTACACCCATGAGCGGGTGGAAGATGCGTTGGAGATCGCGTTGGCCACAGCAGGCCCCAACGATCTCATCTGTGCCTGCGGCTCCATCTTCCTGGCCGCGGCCGTCCGAGAAGTGTGGGCACACAGGTACGGCCGCCTGGCGCCGGATGACTGGGCCTACGAGACAGACTTGCCCTTCCTCCACCACCGGCCTGTGGAACTCCTACCCGACCAGGTGCGTAAAAATAGATAAAGCTCATCCAACGCCCACAACTAGCAGGTGTGCTCATGTACAATCAGTTCAACAATTTCCTACTGGACGACGATTTGCTCGAATCCATCACCCGTTTTAAAAGCGAACGCTACACCATCACCGGCCCGGAACCACGGGAGGAAACAGAACAGGAATATGTGGTACTTCCCGCTCGGGACGCGGTGATCTTCCCGAAGATGAACTTGCCCATCTTCGTGATGCGGGACTTCTCCCACCGGGCTCTGGAATACGCACTGGACCACAACCTGCCCGTCCTCATCGTATCCCAACGGGACCCGCGCGTCGAAGTCCCAACGCCGGACGACCTCTTCACCGTTGGCACAGAAGTGTCCATCGAAAGCACCTTGCGCCTGCCCGACGGCTCGAAGAGCGTGCTGGTGGAAGGGATCCGCCGTGCCCGCATCACCCAGTTCACCCAAACCTCCCCCTTCTTCAAAGCCCGGGCGATTCCCATCAGCGAAGGGCATCCCGAGGGCATCGCGGTCGAAGCCCTGATGCGCGTCGTCCGCACCCTGTTCGACCGCTGTATCCAGCTGAACCCGGAACTGCCCGAGGACGCGTACATCGCGGCCATGAACATCGACGAACCCGGCTGGCTCGCGGACCTCATCGCCCACGTGCTCCAACTCAACCTGGAAGAACGCCAGGAGATCCTGGAAACCATCGACCCGGTGGAACGCCTACAAAAGGTCAGCCTGCTCCTGGGCAAGGAACTGGATGTGCTGGAGCTGGAGAACGAGATCCACGCGCAGGTCCAGCAGGAGATGGACAAGAACCAGCGGGAGTGGTTCCTGCGCGAACAGATGCGGGCCATCCAGGCCGAATTGGGGGAGCTGGACGACCTGCAGCGGGACATCAACGAACTCCGGGAACGCATTGCCCAGGCCAACCTGCCCGAAGAAGCGCGGGAAAAGGCCGAGCGTGAGGTGAATCGCCTGGCCGCGATGCCCGCGGCCGCGCCCGAAGTCGCGATCATCCGCACCTATTTGGACTGGATCCTGAGCCTGCCCTGGAACGAGTACACCGAAGACAACATGGACATCGAACGCGCGGCCAAGATCCTGGACGAGGAGCACTACGGCCTGGAAAAGGCCAAGGAACGCATCCTGGAACACATCGCGGTGCGCAAACTCGCGGCCGACAAAATGCGCCAGCCCATCCTCTGCTTTGTGGGCCCGCCCGGCACGGGCAAGACGAGCATGGGCAAGTCCATTGCCAAAGCCCTGGGCCGCACATTCGTCCGCCTCTCCCTGGGCGGTGTCCGAGATGAGGCGGAGATCCGGGGACACCGCCGCACCTACATCGGCGCGATGCCCGGCCGCATCATCCAGACCATGCGCAACGCGGGCTCGTCCAACCCCCTGTTCATGCTGGACGAGATCGACAAACTAGGGGTGGACTTCCGGGGCGACCCCGCGGCCGCGCTCCTCGAAGTGCTGGACCCGGAGCAGAACCACGCGTTCCTGGACCATTACCTGGACATCCCCTATGACCTGAGCAAGGTCATGTTCATCACCACCGCGAACACCCTGTACAGCATCCCGCCCGCGCTGCTGGACCGGATGGAGATCATCGAGTTCCCGGGCTACGTGGAGAGTGAGAAGTTGGAGATCGCGCGGCGCTTCCTCGTGCCCCGCCAGCTGGAGGCCCACGGACTCAGCGAGTTCGGGCTCCAATTTCCCCGGGAGACGCTGTTGCGGCTCATCCGGGAATACACGTATGAGGCCGGGGTGCGCAACCTGGAACGGGCCATCGCCAACATCTGCCGCAAGGTAGCCCGCCGCATCGCGGAAGGGAAGAAAGCGCCCAAGCGTATCACCCCGTCCATGCTGGAGAAGTACCTGGGCCCGCCCCGGAACGCGTATTTGCAAATCGACAAGGAACCGAACGTCGGCGTGGCCACCGGCCTGGCCTGGACCGAGGGCGGGGGCGACATCACCCTGGTGGAGGTGATGATCATGCCCGGCAAGGGCGCGCTCACCCTCACCGGCCAGTTGGGCGAGGTGATGCAGGAATCCGCACAGGCTGCGCTCTCCTACGCGCGCGCCCACGCGGAGGATTACGGCTACGGCGACCTGGACTTCGAGAAGATCGACATCCACATCCACCTGCCCGAGGGCGCGGTGCCCAAGGACGGGCCCAGCGCGGGGGTGACCATGCTCACCGCGCTCGTCTCCGCGCTCAGCGGACGGGCCGTGCGCCCCGATGTGGCCATGACCGGGGAGATCACGTTGCGCGGACGGGTGCTACCTGTGGGTGGGCTCAAGGAGAAGCTCATCGCAGCCCAACGCGCGGGGATCAAGGTCGTGGTCCTGCCCAAGAAGAACGAGAAGGACTTGGCCGATATTCCCAAGCGCATGCGCAAGGGCCTGGACCTGGTACTGGTGGATCACGTGGACCAAGTCCTGGCCACCGCGTTGGTGGAGTAGGTTTTCCCCACCGATTTGTGCCAGAGTGGATTTTCGCGTACTATTGAACCGGCGGTGGCAGGGAGAACCACCGCCGGCCCTCGTATTACCCTCACAGGGCATGGGTCTAAGGTAGATGTGCAGTCCCCCTCTTTCAGTCAACTGTCCAAGGAGGAGAGAACGATGAAATACGCACTAACGGTCCTACTTATAGCCCTTGTGGTCCTGGCCGCTTGTGGGCCCGGAGCAGCACCTACGCCGACACCTGTCCCACCTACCCCCACACCGGAGCAGGCATCCCAAGCCACTCAAGCACCCGGCGAAGAGGAGGTCCAGCTGGCTCCTGAGTTGAACGTGTTCAACTGGACCGACTACATCGATGAGTCATTGCTGGAACAGTACGAGAAGACCTACGGGGTGAAGATCAACTACGACACGTATGCGTCGAACGAGGAACTGCTGGCCAAACTCCAGGCTGGCGCGACCGGCTACGACGTGATCTTCCCCTCCGACTACATGGTGGCCCAGATGATCGAACTCGGGCTCCTGGCCGAACTCAACCTGGACCACATCCCCAACTTCCAGTATGTGATGGAAGACTTCAAGGATCCCCCCTTCGACCCGGGGAACAAGCACTCGGTTCCCTATCAGTGGGGCACCACCGGCCTGGCCTACCATGTCCCCACCTTTGGGGATGAGGTCCCCGATTCCTGGGCTTATCTGTTCGAGCCGGATCACCTGAAGAAGTACGCGGATAAAGGGGTCAACGTGTTGGATGACCCGCGCGAGCTCATCGGCGCGGCCCTCAAGTACCTGGGCTACTCGGTCAACGACACGAACAAAGACCATCTCTTCCAGGCCCGTGACCTGATCCTGAAGGCCAAGCCCTACTGGAAGACGTTCAACTCCTCTGACTACGATGACACCCTCCTCATCCCGGGGGAGGTGGTCCTCTCCCATGCCTGGTCGGGCGATGCCTTTGTGGCCGTGTGGGAGACGTACGACGAGGACAAGGATGAGGCTATTTGGTGGTACGCAATCCCCAAGGAAGGTGGGGTGAAGTGGGTGGACACCATGGCCATCCCCGCGTCCAGCAAGCGCAAGCGCACCGCGGAACACTTCATCAACTTCCTCCTGGATCCCAAGAGCCAGGCCGCGATTACCAATTACACCTATTACGCCAGCCCGTCCGAGGCCGCGAAGCAGTACATTGACGAGGAAATCCTCAACGAGCCGGCCATCTACCCGCCCAAAGAGGTGATGGATAAGTTGGAGTGGTTGGAGCCGGTCGGGGACGCGGCCACGTTGTACGACCAGATCTGGACGGAAATCAAGAGCCAATAGCACCCATGCACCGGGGAGGACTCACGTGTGGGTCCTCCCCGCAGCCACTGCCATGAGCAAACGAAGCCACACCAGTTCTTTCGGATCGCCCGCGAGGGAAAGTCACGATTCCAGTCGCTTCTACAGGAGCCGTCTGTACGCGGCCCTGCCCACGGAGCAACAGATCCCCTACGAGGAAAACCCCATCCCCGAACAGGTCCTGGACCGGGTTATCCTCGCGTCCGCGGAACAGATGCACCACCTGCCCGATAACAGCGTCCACCTCATGGTCACGTCCCCGCCGTACAACGTGGGCAAGGAGTACGACGAGGATCTGACCCTGGAGGAGTATGTGTCCTTTTTGCGCCGGGTATGGGAGGAAGTGTACCGGGTCCTGGTGCCCGGCGGACGGGCGTGCGTCAACGTGGCGAACCTGGGCCGCCGTCCGTACATCCCCCTCCACGCGTACATCATCCAGGAGATGCAGGATGTGGGCTTCCTCATGCGAGGGGAGATCATCTGGAACAAAGCAGCCACTGCCAGCCCCTCCACAGCCTGGGGGAGCTGGAAATCGGCCAGCAATCCCACGCTCCGGGATATACACGAATATATCCTTGTTTTCTCCAAGGCGTCCTTTCGCCGGCCCAACCCGCACAAACGGCCCAGCACCATCTCCCGGGAGGAGTTCCTCGAGTTCACCAAGAGTGTGTGGACGTTCCCCGCGGAAAAGGCCCGCACGGTCGGCCATCCCGCGCCTTTCCCCGTCGAGCTCCCTTACCGGTGTATCCAATTGTATACCTTCGCGGGGGAAGTGGTGTTGGACCCCTTTATGGGCAGCGGGCAGACGGCCTTGGCCGCGCTCCGGACCGGGCGTCATTTTGTGGGATATGAGATCCAGCCGGAGTATGTGCGCCTGGCACACACGCGGATCGAGGCGGAAAGGGCCAAGGAAAATCCCACAACCCCGTGATGCAACGCCCAAGCCTGTAAGACAGGCCACGCGAGGTCGGGCCGCGGCCCAGGTCATCCCCACCTCACGGACCGTCCCCACGGCCTGAGGCCCGATGTGCGGTCCCCAACGTCCGGACAATATACACTTTCTCATCAAGTGTTTATGCACTTACCCGCTTTTCGAACGTTCTCCAAACAAATCCCCCGCGCTTTGCCCTCCCTTGCGCCTTCCGATTACAATGAGGAAAAGGGTTAGGCGCAGGTGGCGGACTTTACCCGCGACCCACACGCCTGACATCTCTTCTACGGTCTATGGCCCACATCCCCCCAGAGCACACGACGGTCAAGAGGAGGATACTATGCCCACCACGTACGATGCCATCATCATTGGAGGGGGCCACAACGGGCTGGTCACAGCCGCATACTTGGCAAAAGCCGGTCTGCATGTGTTGGTGCTGGAACGCCGTTATGTGGTCGGAGGTGCAGCGGTCACCGAGGAGATCTTCCCCGGCTTCAAAGTCTCGACGCTGGCTTATGTGAATTCCCTGTTCCGCCCTCGCATTATCCGAGACCTCCGGCTGAGGGAGTTCGGGTTTGAGATGCTGCCCCGCGACCCCTCGTCCTTCACGCCCTTCCCCGATGGTCGCTATTTGTTCCTCGGCCCCAACAAACAGATGGTCCGCGAGGAAATCGCCAAATTCAGCAAGAAGGACGCGGACGCGTACCCCAAGTACGAGGCCATGTTGGAACGAATCGCGGACTTTGTGGAACCACTCCTGGAGATGACGCCCCCCGATCCCCGCTCCCTCAAGCCGGGAAATTTGACCCGACTGGGACAGCTGGCCTGGAAGTTCCGCGGCTTGGGCAAGGAGATGTATGAGGTCGTCCGCATCATGACCGGTAATGCCAACGATATGCTGGATTACTGGTTCGAGTCGGAGGAGCTGAAAGTCACCCTGGCCACGGACGCGGTGATCGGCGCGTTTGCTTCCCCCAGTGTCCCCGGGACCGCGTATGTGCTCTTCCACCATGTGATGGGGGAGACGAACGGGGTCCGGGGTGTGTGGGGGTATGTGCGCGGCGGCATGGGCGGACTGACCCAGGCCCTGGCAAAAGCCGCACAAGCGCTGGGAGCAGAAATCCGCACGAACGCGGAGGTGGCACGCGTGGATGTGGTCAACGGCCGAGCCGTGGGCGTCACCCTCAGCGACGGGACGGAGTTCAAGGCCAAAGTGGTCGCGTCCAACGCCACCCCGGCCATCACGTTCCTCAAACTGGTCAACCGGGCAGACCTGCCCACGGAGTTCGTGGAGGAGGTGGAAAGGATCTCCTACGACAGCGGGGTAGTCAAGGTGAACCTGGCCCTGGACGGTTTGCCCAACTTCACCGCGTATCCCGGCACTGAACCCGGCCCCCAACACCGGGGGACCATCCACATCTCCCCCAGTCGGGATTACATCGAGGAGGCATTCCGCGACGCGGCATTGGGGATCCCCTCCCGCAAGCCCATGCTGGAATGCACCATTCCCTCGGTCGTCGATCCCACCGTCGCGCCCGAGGGAAAGCATTTGATGAACATCTTCGTCCAGTACGGCCCCTATCACCTCAAGGAAGGGTCGTGGGACACGGTGAAGGAGAGTTTCCTGGAACGGGTGATCGACACGTTGGCCGAGTACGCGCCCAATATCCGGGACATCATCCTCCACAAGCAGATCCTCACGCCCCTGGACATGGAGCGGGAATACGGGCTGACCGGAGGCAACATCATGCACGGGGAGATGACGCTGGACCAGATGTTCTTCATGCGACCGGTGCCCGGCTACGCGGATTATCGCACGCCCATTCGGGGACTTTACCTGTGTGGGTCAGGCGCTCATCCGGGGGGTGGCGTGATGGGCGCGCCCGGGCTCAACGCGGCCCGAGAAATCCTAAAGGACTGGAAACGTCTCAAGGAATGAGCCATCCTGGGGCTGTGGCCGGCCAGGTCGGCCACAGCCCGGGGTCTTTTCAACGCGTGCCAAAGGGCACGTCCTCCCCCACAGTGACTTCCTGACAAAGGAGTACAGCCATGCGCCCACAAGTTCGCTTCCTGGATGACGCGCTCGTCCAGACCATCGTGGAAGAAGCGCTTCGCGTCCTTGAGGTGTACGGAGTTGCCGTGTATCACCCTCCCCTCCTCCAACGCATGGCCGACGCGGGTTTCCGCGTGGACGAGAAGGAACAACGGCTCTTCATCCGAGCGGACCAGGCCGCTGCGGCCCTGGACGCGGCACCAGAGGCGGTTCACCTCTTCACTCGGGAGGGGGAATTTTACACCTCCCTCAGCGGCGACGCGGTTCACTTCACGCCGGCCTCATCGGCCCTCTACATCCTGGACCACCGCACAGGGGAACGCCGCCGCCCCACCACGCAGGATCTGGTGGAGTACGCCCGGGTGGTCAGTCATCTCCCCCACATCGCGTATCCCTCCACCGCCTTCAGCACGAGTGATGTGCCCCAGGAGATCGCGGACGCGTGGCGGTTGTACGTACTCCTGGCCCACACACCTCGGCCGGTGGTGTCGGGCGCGTTCACGCCCACCGGTGTCCCACGCATGGGGGAGTTGATGCTCCTCTTCCGACGGGATCGGGAGGATTTGCGGGCCCGCCCTATGAGCATTTTCACCGTGTGTCCCACCAGCCCCCTCCGCTGGAACGAGGACTCCAGCCAAAATCTCATGGACTGCGTGGACTGGGGAATCCCCATAGAGTTCGTCCCGGTGCCCCTGTTGGGGCTCATCAGCCCGGTCACACCGGTGGGGACGGTCACGGTCCTCACCGCGGAGGTGATCAGCGGCATTGTGATGGCGCAAACACTCCGCCCAGGGCATCCGGTGCTCTTTGGGGGAGCTCCGGCAGCCTTCCACATGAAGCTGACAACCAGTCCCATGACCGCGGTAGAGGCTCTGCGGGTGTTCGCGGCCTATGTTCAGGTGGGGAAACACCTTCACCTGCCCACGCAGGCCTATTTGGGCCAAAGCGACGCGCGGGAGTTGGGCATGCAAGCCGGAGCAGAGACGTACGGAGGGATGGTCCTGGCCGCCCTGCTGGGGGTGAACAGCGCAGCCGGGCCCGGGATGCTGGATTTCGTGAATCTGTTCAGTCTCCAGAAGTTGGTTTTCGACGACGAATTGGCCGGGCAAGCGCTCTTCCTGAGCCGCGAGGTGGAGGTGAAAGAGGACATCCCCCTGGACGACTTCGTGCGTGCGGTTCAGGAGGAAGGACATGTGCTCACCTGGGAGCACACGCTAACACACTGGCCGCAGGAGCTCTACCTGCCCGGCCCCGCGCTTGACCGTCACAATTGGGAACAGTGGGGGAAGCTGCCGGAGGACCAACGGGATGAGCGCTCCCGCCTGCGGCATTTGGTGGAGGAGAAGTTGGCCCACTATCAGGGGCCTCCGGTGGACGAGGCGCGCCACAAGGCCATGCGCGACATCCTGCAAGCCGCAGTGGGTGAGGAGGTCACCCTGCCCGAAGTTCACATCCACGTCCAAACGCCCGTGACCCCGCGCAAGCGCCGCCGTCGCCGCCGGCCGGGCAGGTGATGGAAGCACCGCGTGGGGGCACACATTGTCCGAGCCCCCACGCCCCCGGTTCCTCCCCCTACTCGTTATCCCTACACTTCCAACACCACCGGGAGAATCATGGGACGACGCCGGGTGTGGCGGTAGCAGAGTTTGCCCAACGCTTCCTTGATTTTCACCGTCAAGGTGGGAGCCGCAATCCCCGGTCGGACCAGGGAACGGATGGTCTCTTGCGCTTCCTTGATGAGCGGAGGCGCGTCCTCCGGGTCGATGAAGCCCCGGGTGAGGATCTCCGGCTCGGTCGTGAGGGTGCCCGTCTGCACGTCCAAGGGCACAATGGCCACGAGAAAGCCGTCCTGGGAAAGGTGATATCGGTCCCGCAGGACGATTTCGCCGATGTCCCCAATGCCGGCCCCATCCACCAACACATACCCTTCCGTCACCTGCCGCCCTAAACGAAGGCGCTCCCCGTCGAACAGGAGCTCCTGGCCGCTTTCGATGACGAAAATCCGGTCTTTGGGGATCCCTGTCTCCTCGGCCAGTTGGGCGTGAAGGACAAGGTGCCGATATTCCCCGTGGATGGGGACGAAGTTGCGCGGCCGCGTCAACTCCAGCATGGTCCGATAATCCTCCCGGCTGCCGTGGCCGGAGACGTGGACGTCGAACAAGTCGTGGTAGTACACCTCGGCCCCCAGGCGGAAGAGGTTGTCGATGGTCCGGTTGACCAATTCCTCGTTGCCCGGAATGGGCTCCGCGGAGACGATGACGGTATCCCCTTCGCGGATCTGAATCTGTCGGTGATCCCCCAAGGCCATGCGCACCAGGGCCGAGGTGGGTTCCCCCTGAGAGCCGGTACAGACGATGAGGACGTCTTCGGGGGGCAAGGTGTTCATCTGCTCCGGCGTGAGGAGTTCTTCCCTGGAGATGTCCAAGTAGCCCAGGTCGATGGCCATCCGCACGATGTTGACCATACTCCGCCCGACCACGCCAACCCGTCGGCCAAAGCGCCGGGCAATGCGGATGAGTTGTTGGATGCGCGAGACGTTGGAGGCGAAGGTGGAGACGATGATGCGGCCCTTCGCGCGCGCGAAGATCTGCTCGAAGTTGTGCTCGATCTCCCGCTCCGACGGGGTGTAGCCGGGAACTTCCGCGTTGGTGGAATCGGATAGGAGGATGGCAACCCCCTCGCGGCCGTAAGCTTCCAGTTTGGCGACTTCGGTCAAGCGCCCGTCCACCGGGTAGTCGTCGAACTTGTAATCGCTGGTGTGAAGGAGAAGGCCCTTTGGCGTCCGCAACGCGACCCCCACGGCATCGGGGATGCTGTGGCACACGTGGAAGAATTCCACAACAAAATCCCCCAGTTCCAGCACACTGCTCTCGTCAATGAGACGGAGGTCCTCGTCCCGCAGTTTGTGTTCCTTGAGCTTGAGATTCGCTAACCCAATGGTCAAACGAGTCCCGAAGATGGGCACATCCACGTCCAGTTGCTTGAGCACGTAGGGGAGAGCCCCAATGTGGTCCTCGTGGCCGTGGGTGAGGATGATGCCCTTGAGGTTGTCCTGCCGTTCGATGACGTATGTGACATCGGGGATAATCACGTCAACGCCGAGCATGTCGTTGGAAGGGAACATGAGCCCCACGTCCACGATGACCATGGAATCCCGGTACTCGTAGACCATCATGTTGCGACCGATTTCACCTAACCCCCCAAGGGGTATGATCCGAAGTGCATCCTCCAAGGTAAACCTCCTCTAATGAGTAACGATTGACGAGTAACGATTAATTCAGTAGCGGCTTGGCTGTGGGCACGGTTGCCCTGGTCAGGACCAACCTACCCACCGTCATCCACCGTCTACATCTACGACAAGCCCCCGAATCACGTAATCCGTGGTCTTGTCCCCAAGTAGGCCCACGATGAAGTGGTAGAGAGCAAAGAGTTCCAGGGCAAACGGCAAATAGCCCAAATAGCCCAGAAGGGGCATTTCAAAAACATGCGCAAAGTCCACGAAGGGAATAGTATAGACCCACTTGGGATAGCTGTAGTAATTCCACATCTCCCAAAAGAAGGCTGTAAACAGCACACCACTCCACAGCGCGGCGATGGGACGCCAATCCCGACGCGCGGTCCATTCCAGGAGATGACGATTCCCCAACCAAACATTCAGGGGCTCCAAAATAAGGTAGAGGCTCCCCCAGATGAAGAAGAAAAAGTACCGAGGCCACCGGAGCATCAAGGCCAACATGATCCACCCGGTGAGGAAGAAGAAGAGGAGAACGCCTCGGGTGGGCGGGATGCGGGGACCCCGTTTCCAACGGGGGAAGCCGTGAGCCAGGCCGCTGAGCCATTCCGCGGTGCCGAACACGGCCGGCATGACGGTGGAGAAGCTCAAGGTGGCCCAGAACGCGTAGGCCGCGTTGGAGAAGTACTCCGCTCCCACGTAATGCCAGTTCTGTATGCGGGCGTTGAACACCTCAAAAAGCCACCAGCCCGGAGCGGAAATGAGGAAAAGGCCCACGTATCGGCGCGGACTGCGGGCGAACAGGGATGTGCCCCGTCGGTGAAAGGCCAGCGCGTCCACCGTAAGGGCATATCCCAACCAAAGGGGGAAGAAAGCCCAATACGTGCGCAAGCCCGGCCAAAACCAGTTTATCGGCCAAAAGAGGAAAATGAGCGCCAGACCGAGCCATCCCCTGCGCGGCCACATGGTTGAACCTGTCACGTTCCTGATTTAACGCCTCCTGTTGAATTGGGTTGATTGACGGACAAAATTCGGTCGTGCCTCGGCCGCGGACGGGTCCGCACCTTGGCGGGGCGCCGACGTTTTCGCCCCGTGCATGGAGAGAGTTTTGTGTGGGGTGGTGGCCGGGCTTCGCCCGGCCACCACCCACACAAAACGGTTTTCTCCGGATCGCGGTTGAATGACATGCATTTGATCGACCGACAACATTCGGTAAGACCTCCGTCGCGGACGGGACCATGTCTCGGAGGAACCTCGACGTCCTCGTCCCGTGCCAAAAAGAGTTTTTGCGGACCCGTCCACCCTGAAGATGCTACTGCGTTGTGTCCCCCCGCGCTTCCCCGTTTTCCGGGAACAGGGATAATTGCTCGTAAGATGCGCTATCCGGATTCTCCCGCAAGGCTTGGACCAACTGCCCCAGCTTGCGGAAATCCTCCTCCAGGAGGGGTTGCCACTTGGGTTGATACAACCCCGCGGCCGGGTGGAAGACAGGGAAGAAAAGCCGTTTCCCTATCTTCCGGGGTTGGCCATGGACCCGAGTGATGGATGCGCCCGGGATAAAATGGTGAAGAGCGAAACGCCCCAGGGTCACGATGATACGCGGGTCAATGAGCTCAATCTGCCGGTCCAAGAAAGGCTCGCATGCCTGAATTTCATCGGGCAAGGGGTCCCGGTTCTTGGGAGGGCGACATTTCACAATGTTGGTAATGTACACTTCCTCCCGACGGAGTCCACTTTGGGCCAGAAGTTTGTTCAAATAACGTCCTGCCGCGCCCACAAAGGGCTTGCCCTGTTTGTCCTCGTAGTACCCCGGCGCTTCCCCGATGAACATGACCATCGCGTTGTAAGGCCCTTCGCCGGGCACAGCATGGGTCCGTGTGGCGTGCAGACGGCAGCGAGTACACGTGCGAATTTCTTCCTCTAAGCGACGCAATGCCTCTGCCTTGTCCACTTCGCACATACCGGCCTTTCTCCCAGGTCATTCCGGTTACCGGATGTTGAACGGATGACTCTGCTCAGGTGACAAAGTTCAGCAACCGCTTGGCTGCGGACGGGTTAATTCATCACACGGCCAACTCATAGGACCACACAGGCCGAATCCCCTTTTCCCGCACATACGCCTCGATGGAGGGTGGGAAGTCATAAGCAACAAACAGGGGCACCGCGGGAAGGCCTTCCTTCTCCTCCAGCTGTTTCACCAAGCGGAGGAAGCGGTCCACCTCACGGCGGGAAGGCCGCACTTTCGCTTCTCCCAAGATGAGAACCCGCTGCCCGTTGCGCCGTCCGTACCCGAAGATGTTCACCTGTCGATCCTTCTTGCCCACCCGCACATACGTGCGGATAAGCCGTCCTTCCACCTCTATCCCCTCCGAACGGAGGATATCCGGAAGAGAACGGTAAGCCCGGTCCTCCAGGGTGTACCCCACCGTGTCGGAGAGACCTTCCAAGCGCTCGCGGGTAACCTTGTGTTCGGCCGTGAGTTTCTGGAGAGCCTCTTCCGTGCGCTGCTGAGCCTCGGCCAACTCCTCCAGGCGCTTCTCCGTGCGTTTCTGAGCTTCGGCCAACTCCTCTAAGCGCTTCTCCGTGCGCTGCTGGGCCTCAGCCAACTCCTCCAGGCGCTTCTCTGTGCGCTGCTGAGCTTCGGCCAACTCCTCCAGGCGCTTCTCCGTGCGTTTCTGAGCCTCGGCCAGTTCGGCCATGGCTACTTCCAAGCGCCCCACCCGTTCCTCCGTACGCTTCTGGGCTTCGGCCAATTCGGCTATGGCCACTTCCAAGCGACCTACCCGCTCCTCCGTACGCTTCTGGGCTTCGGTGAGTTGGCCGATGGCAACTTCCAAGCGTCCTATTCGTTTTTCCGCGCGCGCCTGCGTCTCTGCCAGGCCCCGCACCACCACCACCAGGTCGGCCACGACCCGCTTGAGGTCGTTGAACTCGGTCTTGGTGACCTGCTGTTCCAGTTGGCGTCGCTGAGCCTCCATCTCCTCGACCAGCGTGAGGAGGACGTCGCGCAGGCGAGGGTCGAGTTCACTCAGTTTCCGTACGAGGGCAGCACTGATCGGCATGGATACCTCCTACTTCCGTATGACGCCAATACCTGTTTGTCCGCTGTCCATTCCTGCCTCATCGGCTGGTGCCCCCAAGAAGGTCTTACAGGCACCTACCCGAAAGCCGGACTTCTTACATTATATCCCAAATCCACACGTTGTCAGATCTCGAACCGTGTGTCCCGTTGGGCCTGATAGGGCCGGCTGCCCCTTAGCCGCGGATGGGAGAAGTAACGACGATGTCACAGCCCCCAGCCCTGTTACTCGTTAGTTCGTTATACATTCCAACCTTGGTTGACCCAAGCCATTGTCGAGCTCCATCCAACCCCGCTTAATCGTTAATCGTCAATCTGACTACCCGACAGTTTTATCTGAAGTAAGGGACAAGACGTATCCAGATAGGTTTTCCTAGGCTCAGACGACGCATCAACGTGTCAGA
>JAADDB010000292.1 GCA_013154135.1 Chloroflexota bacterium | reverse complement strand
CGCCGGGATTCGTCCAAGCGCTGCTGCCGGAGGATGTACAATCCCTTGACGAACGCGAAGAGGAGCAGGGCCAGGATGGCCAGTTCAACGAGGAGCGCGTGGAAGTGCTGCAAGCTGGCCTGGTTCACAATGTGAGTTCCCTCCGCGGTGATGATGAGGATACGCCGGACCACGGAGATAAGGCCCACAATGAGGAAGGGCTCGCTGGACAGACGGCGTTGGGTCATGGAGATCTTCACCATCTGCAAGATCTCGGCCAACATGGAGATGAGGAGCAACTTATCCAACACCACCAACACATCCAACGCTATCCGCCCGCGAATCCACGGGATGATCTGATAAGCCCAAATTTCCCCCAACGCGGCAAAGGCTGCGACCAGCAAAGTGATGCCGACACCCAGATAAATGGGCATCTCCACCCGAGTCCACATGGAAAACACCCGCTTCAAGGGGGAGGGATGCAGTTCACTCATGAGCCAGCCTCCGGAAGGAACACCCGAGTTTGAGGATCACGCCCAAAAGGGCATAAACCACCACCCAACCGATGATAAACCCCGCAAACGGGTCCACAGGGAGCAGGTACGCCCTTCGCTCATAGCTCGTGAGGGGCAAATGCAGGATGGCCTGGCTGAACCCCATCACAAACCCGAAGAGCAGTCCGCCCACGCCCAGGAGGAAAAATGCCCGCTGACGTCCGTTCCAGGCCTGCCAGATCCTCCCCCAGGAGGACGTCTCATCCGCCAGGAGCGGGCGCAGCGCGTAGATAGTTCCCCCATAGGTGATGAGAGCGAGCCCCCAGCGGAAGACCATATCCAACCACAGGGGGCCTTCGCCCCAGCTGGTAACGGTCGACATCTCGAAAACCGTCTGGCCGTAGAGGGGGCCGTAGAACAGGGGCAGCAGGAGAACAATACCGCCGGCCGCGGTAGAAAGCACCGCGGCCAGGGTCAACCAACCGATTAGGTGAAACGCGGATCGCGCGCGCCAGTGGTTGGGTAAGTGCTCGACCACGGAGGGCCACATCCGATAGGCACACCAAAGGGCCAGAAGCCAAAGGACCAGGTTGATGCCCCAATAGATGAGTGGGAGCGCCAGGGCTCCGTTCTGGGAGACCATGTTCTTTCCCTCCTTGGCAATGCAAAGGCCATCCCCTGTTCCGTGGGGATGAGATGGCCGGTGGGCCCTTCCCCTTCCTTGTGGATGATGTAAATGCGCACAGGGCGACTTTCGGCCTCGTTCCCGGCCTTGTCAATGGCCTTGACCGTGATCAGGTGCGTTTCCGTATACCCGTGGGAGTCGGAAATGATCATCTTGCCGTTATCCCACGTCTGGATGACCCGCAGGGTCCCATCGGGCAGGGTCTGAGTGGTCACCCGGGTGACCACATACTGTTGCTGGGTGACCGTCCCATCGGGCAGGGTGATGGGACGCGTCGCGACGATGGGACGCATGTGAGGGTTGGGGATGGTGTCGGACATGGTGATGATCCACTTCTGGTTGAAAGGCGGCACCGTGCTCTCCGCGAACTTCTCCCCGTCCAAGTAGAACTCCGCGCGGTCCATGGCCCAGGCCTCTCGGATGTCGGGCTGGATGGTGACCCACTCGTCGTCCTCCATCACGTACACCGCGCCGTCTTTCGGCTGGACAATCCGCACCCGCGGGGGTGTGTTGTCCACGGTCACCTGGACCTCCGCGGTCTGCACGCTGCCGTCGTGGCGGAAGACGCTCAGGCGCAGGGTGTAGAATCCCTCGCGCAGGTGTCGGGTGTCCCAGCGCTCCAGGACATCCCGCTCCACCGGTTGGTTGTGGTCCGGACCGATTTGCGTCCAATGGGAAGGACTGAGGCCCGCGCCGAATTCAAGCTTGTAGTGGCTGAAGTTCTCACCCCGCGCGTTCCCCCGAACCTCCACCACATCCCGCACATAGCTGAAGGGCCGAGGACGGATGATGGCCACGTCCGCGTTGGCCTCCGCGAACCCGTACTCGTCATCGTACTCCTTAGGCGGTTGCGGGATGTTGTGTTCCTTGATCCAGTCATTGGCCTCCGGAGGCAGGATCATGTAAATGCGTCGGACCCGCAATTCCGGCGGGGTGTGGGGTGTGGCGAGTTTGCCGTTCTCCTTGTTGATCTCGAAGGCCCGCCACACGTTGTCATACTCCGTGGGTTCGTGGCCTTCCAGGAAGATGTCCACAATCACCTTGCCCACGGCCTGACATTCCGGGGTGGGAAGCAGACCGCTCGGCCAGCAGACGGCCAGATCCACCAATCCCGGAGGTCGGTAGAACTCCTCGGGCGGCAGGTGTTGATGCGCGACCTTCATGACATCGTGGAAGATGGGGGCCGCGCCCACAGCACCGGACACCCGGTTCATGGGTTCGTTGTCCGCGTTGCCCACCCACACGCCGGTGACGATTTGAGGAGTGTAGCCGATGGTCCACGCGTCCCGGTAGTCGTTGCTGGTGCCCGTCTTCGCGGCCACCGGCCGATCGTCCAGGACCAGGTATTTGGCGAAGCGACCAAAGGCCGGCGGCCGAGGCCGCGGGTCGGAGAGGACGTTGTTCATCATGTAGGCCAGTTGGGGGGAGATGATCTCCTCGGACTCGGGCTTTTCGTACTGGTACAAGATGTTCCCATCGCTGTCCCGCACCTGGAGAATGGCCACCGGGTCCAGGGTGCGATAGCCCGGCCGCTGCTTCTCCGTGGGCACCGGCTCTCCCACCATGCGCCCGTTATTGGCCAGGACGCTGAACGCGTAGGCCATGTCGATGAGTTTCACTTCCCCACCCCCCAAGGTGAGGGAAAGGCCGTAATAATCCCGGTTCAGGGTGGTGATGCCCAACTTGTGGGCCATGTCCACCACTTTCTTCACCCCCACCTGAGCCAGGGTCCACACCGCGGGGATGTTGTGGGACCGCTGGAGGGCCTCCCGCATGGTTTCGGGCCCGTGGTATTTGCGGTCGTAGTTCTCAGGCACGTAGATGCCTGTTTGGGGGTCGGGGAAGACTTGGCGCACGTCGAGGACCATGTGGGCCGGGTAGTACTTGCCCGTGCTGAACGCGGTAAGGTAGGTGAACGGCTTAAAGCTGGATCCGGGCTGCCGCTCCGCGGTGGCCATGTTCACTTCCCCGTCGATCTCCTCGTTGTAGAAGTCCACACTGCCCACCATGGAGAGGATTTCGCCCGTGTTCGCGCGCAGGACGACCACCGCGGCGTTGTGCGCGTTCCGGTCGATCTTGGGGTCATTCTCCAGCTTCTGGATGTGTTCCCGCGCGATGCGCTCCGCTTCCTTCTGCAAATCATA
>JAADDB010000322.1 GCA_013154135.1 Chloroflexota bacterium | reverse complement strand
ACGCCTCGGGCTTGGCCGCGCCCCAACGGGTTCGGAACCACTTGGTGGAGATCAACACCAACACAAGAATGGTGATCACAAAGGGCACAGTGCGCCAGAGATAGCGGGACATCACCCCCGGCAAGAAGAGCTGGGGATTCAAGGAAAGTTGCCACAACAGGCCGAACAACAACGCACCGCCGAACAAGATATAGGGGTTCCACATGGAGAAGAACACCAACGCCAGGGAGATGAACCCCCATCCCATGAGGAAATTGTAATTCCACACCGGGTTATAGTACAGCGCGTACACTGCCCCTGCGAATCCCGCCATCATCCCGCCGAACACCACGGCCAGATAACGGGTCCGGGTCACATTGATCCCCGATACCTCGGCCACCGACGGATTCTCCCCCACTGAACGCAACTGAAGTCCGAAACTCGTCTTAAAGAGCACGAACCACGCGAGCACCACCAGCACCACACTCAGGTAGAAAAAGGGAGATACCCCGCCGATGGTAGGAATGCGCTCCAGGCCCAGGGGGCCGGTATAGGGATTGCCGATGTACGTGGTCAGGCCGAAGCCCAAAATCCAGATCCCCATGCCGCTGACCACCTGGTCCACGCCCAGGGTAATGGAAAAGAACCCGTGCATCAGCCCCAAAAGAGCGCCGATGAGCAAGGCTACCGCGAAGCCCAGGAGATAACTTCCCGTCACCTTAGTGGCGATGAACCCAAGGGTGGCGCCGAAGAGCATAATCCCCTCCAGGCCCACGTTCAGAATACCGGCCCGTTGGTCCACCAACTCTCCCAGGCCCGCCAACGTGAAGATAGTTGCAGCATCCAAGCTCCGGGCGACAAATTGCCACATAATCCTCTCTCCCCCTTCACAGTGAGATGTGCCGGCCAGTGGCCGGTTCAGGAATCAACCCGCTCCAACACGATCTTATTGCGGTAGAAGAACTGGAACGCGACCAGGGTGATCATCAAGACCCCCAACAGCGCGTAATCCAGCCCAAACCCCATGTGCAACTTCCCCTGCACAAAACGGCCGCCGATGGACAGGCCACCGAAGAGCAAAGCCACGGGGATCGCGGCAATGGGGTTGTTCAACGAAATGAGGCCGCAAATGATGCCGTAGAAGGACAGATCCCCGAAGTACCCGTACGTCCGAGCGATCTTGTACACCCCGGGGACGGCTCCGAAATAGTGATACCCGGCCAAGCCGGCCATCCCGCCGCCCAGGAGGAAGACCAACAAAGCGATGCGGAAGGGACGGATCCCCGCGTAGCGGGCCGCGGGGGGACTTTGACCGAACGCTCGGATTTGATAGCCAAAGGACGTCTTGCGGAAGACGAATTCCAGCAGAACCGCGGACCCCAAGGCCAGGATAATGGTGAAGGGCACGCCGAAGATCAACGGCGCGTGGAGGGACTTGGGCAGAGCAAAACTCTCGCCCCGGCCCTGGGGGTTCATGAAGGGACCGCCCTCCTTGATCATATGGGCCACCAACCAGAAGGCGATGAAGTTCAACAACATCGTCAACACGATCTCATTCACATCCAACTTCCCCTTCAGATACCCCGCGATTCCGCCGACCAACGCCCCTCCCGCGAACGCGGCCAGAACCATCAACGGCAACACGATCCACGGGTTCAGCTGAGCGGATTGGGAATTCTTCCCCCCGAACGCGTAGACCACCGCGAACGCGGCCAACGCGCCGATGTACAACTGCCCCGACATGCCGATATTCCACAACCCGGCCTTTGCCGGGATGATAAACGCGAACGTGGCGAAGAGGAGGAAGATAAACCGATTCACCGTGAGGAGTAACCCATACCGATTTGTGAAGGCGTAGGAAAAAATCTCCTTATATGCCCGTAGGGGATTCACGTGAGCGAGGAAGAAGATAATGCTGAACAGGGCCAGGGCCACCACAATGGCGAACAGGGAAATGAGTGCTGCCTGCCAACCGGCCAGGGTGACCCGTTTCTCCAGTTTCAAACGATAGCGACCGATCCTCATTGTTGTGTCTCCTCCACGCGGGACCCCGCCATCATGGCTCCGATGACCTCCTTCTTAGCCTCATCCGCGGGGATGATGCCCATGATTTCCCCTTCGTAAATCGGTGCGATGCGGTCACTCAACGACATCACCTCATCCAAATCCTCGGAGATGAGGAGAATCGCGGCGCCGTGAGCTTTCGCCTCCAAGATCTTCTTGCGCACGAACTCCATCGCGCCGATATCCAACCCTTGGGTGGGCAGCGCGGCGATGAGCAACCGCGGACGCCGAGCCATGACACGGGCCAGGATGATTTTCTGCAGGTTCCCCCCCGACAAGGTCTTCGCCTTGGCCTCCGGACCGGGAGTGGAGACCCCAAATTCGATGATCAACTCCTTGGTCAACCGTAACGCCTTCGCGTAATCAATAATCCCATGCTGGACCATGCTGGGATCGAAGTAGAAATTCATCAGCACATTCTCCACCAGGGTGAACTCACCAATGGACCCCACATCCTTGCGCTCTGCGGGGATATAGCCGATGCCCATCTTCCAGCGGTCCAGCACCGAGGCTTGGGTGATATCCCGGCCGTCGAAGTAGATGCGACCGCCGGTGAGTTTGCGGAGCCCGGCCAACACCTCGGCCAGCTCCCGTTGGCCGTTGCCCGACACCCCGGCGATGCCCAAGATCTCCCCTTCCCGGATCTCAAAGGACGCGCCCTTGAGCGCGGGAAGGCCCTTATCGTTCAGCGTGGACACGTTTTCCACCCGCAGCACCGGGCGGCCCAGGGGCACATCGGGCTTCTTCAAATCGAAGAGCACCGGGCGGCCCACCATCTTCTCCGCGAGGAGCTGTTCGGTCACATCCTTCGTCTCCAGTCGGGCCACCACCTCGCCCCGGCGGAGCACCGTCACCCGATCGCTCACCGCGAGGACCATGGGGAGCTTGTGGGTGATGAAAGGCACCACGCCCAAGCCACTGCGGGCCATGGTCACAATGGATTCCAGGAGATGTTCCGTTTCCTGGGGCGTCAACGCGGACGTGGGCTCATCCAGAATGAGGATCCGGGCTCCCCGGTAGAGAGCCTTCACGATCTCCACGGCCTGCTTCTCCCCCTCGGAGAGTTGCCACACACGGGCCCGGGGGTCGATACGGAAGCCGTACTTCTCGGCCAGGGCCACCACTTCCTCTTCGACCTCCTTCAGGTTCAACACCTTGCCGGCCCGTGGATGCCCCAGGATGATGTTCTCCAACACCGTGTGGGCCGACACCAGCTTCCGGTGCTGGTGCACCATCCCGATGCCCATGTTGATCGCGTCCAGGGGAGAACGGAACGTGACCTTCTTCCCGTAAACGTAGATCTCCCCCTCATCGGGTTGGAGCATTCCAAAGAGAATGCTCATCAGCGTGGTCTTCCCTGCGCCGTTTTCCCCCAGGATGGCGTGGATTTCCCCCGCGCGCAGGTCAAAGGTGATGCGACGATTGGCCACAACGCCGGGGAACCGTTTGGTGATGTTCCGCATCTCCAGGATGACTTCCCCCGGCCGGAAGCGTTGTTGAGGATCGGGGACGAACGGCATGTCCTCCCCTTTCCGAGCAGATAACACATTCCTCATCGTCATACCCTCCGCACATGCTCGCCAGCGTACCCAACGACGTTGAACAGCTGTTCGCCCACCCCTACGTACAGAAACCGCGCTTGGATTCTCACAAGACGGGTGTGTGACAGCAGGGGCGTGGGATGGACAACAAAGGGGAGGGGGACGAGAATGCGCCCCCTCCCCTGCCGACCATCACTCCAGTACATCCAACCCTTCCAGGTCGAAGTTGAACTTGGAGAGCAGCCACTCCGCGGAGGGCATGACCTCGGCGGGCTTGACCACCTTCCCCTTCTCGGGGATGGGGAGCCCTTCCAGGGCCAAGCCGGTGCCGTTGCTGACGAACTCGTGGGCGAAGAAGGGATCCCACACGCCCTTCATCATCTGATCGCGGCGGGCCTCCACCAGCTTCACGATCTCCTCGGGGATGAGATCGCGGGCCTTGGGGCTGATCGCCTCCACACCCACTTTGTTGTCGTTCATGATGTCCACGGTGGGCACCTTGGTGCCGTCCGCCAGGATCATCATGTCATCCATGCCCAGGTAGAGGACCGTTTCCGGTCGCGGGTCGCGGGCGAGCCAGTCCTTGACCATCTGCTCGTACATCACCTCCCAGCGGGTGTCGAAGGAGATGGCCACAGTGTCGGTGGTGGCCCAACCGTAGAAGCCCACGATATCCATGTCCTTGCCGATGAACCAGATACCCTCTTCCTTGGCCACATCCAGCGGCGAACCGGAGTCCGTCTGCTGGGTAAGCACATCCACCTGGTACTGGTTCACCAGCGTCTTGGCGATATCCCGCTCCTCGGTGGGGTTATACCAGTCGCCCACGTACTTCACGTGGACCTTGACGTCCTTGTTCAGCACCTTAGCCGCGTCCATCACGCCCAGGTAGAAGCCGGCCTGACGGCGGATCACCTGGACCGAGGGGAACGCGGAGACGATGCCGACGTGTCCCGTCTGCGTCAGGGCGCCCGCGACGAGCCCTTCCAGGTAGAGGGCCTGGTACTGCCGCGGGAAGAAGCGGATGAAGTTGGGCTTGGTGGTCAGGTCACTGGCGATGACCGAGGCGAAGAGGACATCCGGGTACTTGTCCGCGATGTCCTTGAGGGGCAAGCCCATGAACTCCGCGTTGCCGACCACAATGTTCGCGCCCTCGTTGGCGATCATCTCCTCCGCGAAGGGCACGGTGGAGTCCGGTCCCACTTCCTCGCGGTAGACGTACTTCACGTTCTTGTACTTCTCGTCAATGCGCTTGCCCGCCCGGTCGTGCGCACCCGACCAGGTGGTGCCCTGGATCACGCTGAAGTGAAGAATGGCCAGGGTGGCCTCGTTGGCAGCCTTGGCCGGGGCTGCCGGCTCCGCGGACTTCGCCTCCTCCTTGGTCTCCGGTGTCGGTGCAGGTGTGGCTTTGGAACACATGGTCAAGCTGAAGGCCAACGCCACCAGCAAGACGAGCATCAGGGCGGTTCGCAACAGGCCAAATCGCTTCATGGCTCTCACTCCTTTCGTTGATGTGCACCCATCGACTGGGAAAGTACTCCCATGGGCCGGGTAGAACCCCTTCCTGGGGTTCCTACGCCGGCTCCGGTGGGGGATGTGTGGTACGGTTTATCCCTCTTTCTTTTGCTTGGCCTCCTTCAGGAGCTCGAACAACCGATTCGGGCTCAAAGGCGCTTCCAGGATCTCCAAGTCGTAGTCCGCCAGGGCATCCTCTACGGCCTGTACGAACGCAGCAGCCGTCGGGATGGCGCCCGCTTCACCGGCACCTTTGGTGCCCAATTCATTCCAGGGGGATGGCGTTTCCACATGCCCCACCTCAATGGGAGGGACTTCCATCGCGGTGGGCAGCAGGTAATCCATAAAGGAGGCCGTCAGGAGCTGGCCGTCCTCATTATACACAATTTCTTCATAGAAGGAATTGCCCACCCCCTGGGCAACCCCGCCGTGGATTTGTCCTTCCACGACCAAGGGGTTGATCACTTTACCGCAGTCGTGCACCACCACGTACTTCCGGATCTTCACGTCCATCAGTTCGGGGTCCACCTCCACGATCATCGCATGGACCCCGCTTGCGGTCGCGCCCCGCTCCGGGCCGAAGTACATGGTCGCCTCCAGGCCCGGCTCCGTGCCCGGCTTGACAGCCCCCCGCAGAGGATTGGCCTTCACCGCCAAATCCGCCAGGCTGATGGACCGACCATCCTGGGTGTAGACGTAGCCGTTCCGCAGCTCCAACTCCTCCGGGGGCACGCCGAACTCCTCGCTGGCCTTTTGCAGGACTTTTTCCCGCACCTTCTTCGCGGCCGCGTGAATTGCGTTCCCCGCGACGACCGCACCTCGGCTGGCGAAGGTGCCCGTGCCCCAGTGGAACTCCGCGGTGTCCCCGGTGACCACCCGGATGTTGCGCACATCCACGTCCAACTGCTCGGCCACAATCTGGGCGAAGGAGGTGAAGTGACTCTGGCCCTGGGTGCCCACGCCTGTGGCCACGTTCACCTTCCCCGTAGTTTCCACCTGAACCCGCGCACCCTCATAGGGGCCGATGCCGGTCCCCTCCACATAGGCCACAATGCCCAAGCCCACGTGCTTCCCCTCCGCGCGCAGACGGGGTTGTTCCTCCTTGAGGAAGCGGTCGTAGTCGATGAGCTTCTTGGCCAATTCCAGCGCGGGCTCGTAGTTCCCGCTGTCGTAGACGAGGGGAACGAAGTCCTGGTAGATGACCTCGTTGTTGTAGGGGAACTTGTCGGGTGGGATGAAGTTACGCCGTCGAATTTCCGTGCGGTCAATGCCCAACTCCTTGGCCGCGATGTCCAGCAGACGTTCCATGACAAAGACACCGTGCTGGCGTCCCGCGCCTCGATATGGGGTCACGATGGTCTTGTTGGTGAAGACCACGTTCATTTCCGAGTGATACGCGGGGATGTCGTAGGGCCCCAGGAGGGTGCATTGACTGTTGATGGGCACGGTCAGACCGTAGGGGTCGTACGCGCCCGTGTCGTGGTAGAACCGGTCCTTCACCCCCAGGATGCGTCCATCTCGGGTCAGCGCGATCTCCGCGTAATGGACCTGATAGCGCTCGTGGGTGGTGGCGAAGAAGTTCTCCCGGCGGTCCTCAATCCACTTGACCGGCCGCTTCAGCTTCAGGGAGAGCCAGGGGATGAGGACTTCCTCCGGGTAGAACATCATGATCTTGGGGCCAAACGCGCCGCCGATGAAGGGCGCGATGACGCGCACTTGGGATTCGGACAGTCCCAACATGCGGGCCAAGCCGTTGCGGATGACGACCGGGGCTTGGGTGGTGTCCCATATGGTCATGTACTGCATCTTGGGATCCCAGTGGGCCACAATGCCCCGGTTCTCCATGGCCGCGGCCAGACCGTGGTCGTAGTAAAAGCGTCGGCTGATGACCACATCGGCCTTGGCCTTGGCTGCCTCATAATCCCCCTTGCGCTGCACCACCCGGGCGGCCAGGTTCGTGCCCAAATCCTCGTGAACCAGGGGAGCATCGGGTTCCAGGGCCTTCTCGATGTCCACCACCGGGGGCAGGGGTTCGTAATCGACGAAGATATCCTCCAGCGCGTCCTCCGCGATGTAGCGACTTTCCGCCACGACCATGACCACCGGTTCGCCCACGTGGCGGACCTTCCCCTTGGCCAGGGGGACTTGAGTGCGCTGGTGGAAGATAATGTCCTCCACCGGTGGGGGAGGAACGAGTAAGGGCCCTGGTTGCCAGTAATCCCCCAGATCCTCGGCCGTGTACACGCCGATGACCCCCGGTCGTTCCAGCGCGCGGGAGACGTCGATGCTGCGAATGCGCGCGTGGGCGTAATCGCTGCGCAAGAACGCGACATGAACCATTCCCGGCAGGTGCACATCATCGGTGAAGAGGGCCTGCCCAGTGAGCAGCGCCGGGTCCTCGTTGCGCCGAATGGGTTGACCAAAATATCGTCCGGCCAAGGTAAACCTCCTTTTCTGTGCTAAGCCGCATCCGAATGGTGGATCTTCTTGATGGCCAGCTTCACGGCTTCAATGATGTGTTGGTACCCCGTGCACCGACAGAGGTTGCCGGAAATGGCTTTGCGGATTTCCTCGTCGGTGGGGTTGGGATGGGTTTCCACAAAGGGCTTCAAAGTCATCAGGAAACCGGGCGTGCAGAAACCACACTGCAACGCGTGGGCCTCGTGGAAGGCTTCCTGCAAGGGGTGCATCTCCCCTTCGGGAGCCAGTCCTTCCACGGTCATGATCTCATGGCCATCGGCTTGCACCGCGAACATGAGACATGAGCGCACAGGTTCCCCGTCGAAGAGGACGGTACACGCACCGCATACACCGTGCTCACACCCCACATGGGTGCCGGTGAGTCCCAGTTCATGGCGGATGAAGTCGCTGAGCAACATGCGGGCTTCCACCTGGCGCTCGTACACGGTGCCGTTGACGGTCACACGGACGGTATGTAATTCGCTCACGGTTACCTCCAATGCGTCTCACTCAAAGGTTGTGGGTGTTCAGCGTGCTTGGGCCCGTTCCACGGCCCGTGTGAGCACACGTTTGGCCAGGACAGACGCCAGATGACGACGAAACGCCGCGGACGCGTGCACATCCCCGAAGGGATCGATGTCCTCCTGGGCCGCGCGCTGAGCTGCCTCTTCCAAGGCCTCGTCCGAGGGTTCCTGCCCCACCAGGACGGCCGGAGCCGCCGCGCTGGTCATGGGCCGATCGCCCACGCCCATGAAGACCAACCGCACCTCATCCACGCGCCCCTGGGCGCTCAAAGTGACCGCGGCGGCCACGCCCACCAGGGCGAAATCCCCGTGGCGACGGGAAAACTCATCAAACGCCCAACCCGTGCGGGGTGGCAAGGCCGGCAGCGCGATCTCCACCACCATCTCATCGGGCTCCAGCGCGGTGGTGAACAACCCCAGGAAGAACTCCTCCGCGGGGACCCAGCGACTCCCTCGGGTGCTGCGCAACTGCACCCGACCCCGGTGTGCGACGGTGATGGCCGGCAATTCCGCGGCCGGATCCGCGTGGGAAATACTGCCCCCGTACGTTCCCCGGTTGCGGATCTGGGGATGCGCGATGAAGGGCACGGTCTCGTGGAGCAAGGGCAGACGCTGGGCAACCAGGTCCGACCTTTCCACCTGGACATGCCGAGTCATGGCACCGATGAGCACCCCTCCATCCTCCGCCGGCCGGATGTAGGAGAGCTCCTGCACACGGTTCAAATCGACCAACACAGCCGGCTGTGCCAGGCGGAAGTTCATGGTGGGGATGAGACTTTGTCCCCCGGCCAACGGTTTGGCATCGTAACCGTATTCGGCCAGGTATGCCACCGCCTCATCCACAGTTGTGGGTGCTAAGTACTTGAAAGCAGGTGGTTTCATGGTGACCTCCGGTCATGCGTGGGATGGGCGGCCCACCCGAGGCCGGACCGCCCATCCCTATCATCTCACTCTTCGCCTTCCTTCATCAGGACGAACCGACCCCACATGGACGCGGTCTCCATGCCCTTGGGCAAATACGCGCCCACGTAATACCGTCCACTGGGCAAGTGGGCAATATCCATGCCCAAGTTCTCCGCGTGGACCACGCCCTTGGGGAAGAGGTTCAAATGGGTATCCTGGTAGTACTTGTCCAAGGGGAACATCTCGTCCCAATCCTTGCCGAACTTCTCCTTCAACTTGCGGTTGGCCTCCTCAAAGGTCTTGGGATGCCAGATGCGTTGGATGGTGTTCATGGGATGGTCTTGGCTGACCGCGTCGATGCCCAACCACTTGATCTTCTTGGACAACACCCATTCGGAAAAGTCGGGAGAGGGGCCGGGATGCCGCACCATGTAGCGGAATTCGTCCGCGTCCGGGCTCAACCACCCGTACTTGTGCCATCCCGTCTTGATGAGGAGGATATCCCCTTCCCGCACCTCCACCACGCTCTCGATCATCTCCGGGGTGTAGACGTCCAAATCCGTCACCATGTGGGAGATGTCGGCCAGCGCGGCGGGCCCGATCCAATAGTCCAACGGCACCTGACCGATGGTACGACCGTTGGACCAGAAGTGCTTTTCCCCATCCATGTGGGTGGAGAGGTGGAAACTGGCCCGGCAGAGGGACGTGTTCCGCCCCAGGCCAAAGGGTTGGCCGCCCACCCGCTTGATGTACTTGACGGAAAGGGGCTCGTAATTGGCCCACTGGGGGGTCTGCACGCTAAAGGGCAAGGTCAGGTCGTACACTTCGGCCGCTTCCATCATCTGGAAGAACTCTTCCTCGCTCATGCCGTCGGGTGGGAGATAGGCCACCACTCGGGCCCAGGAGCTCTCCACTTCCATGAAGGGAATGGGCATGACCATGATCCAGGCCCGTTTGCCCTTGAGTTCGTCGATTTGGCCCACAAGGGATTCCGCGAAGAGGATGTGGGCCTTGGGCACGTCCATGTGAATCAGGCGGTAATACTCCTCGGGCGGGAACATCTCCTCCCACGATTTGCCCCATTCCGCCTTGAGTTTGGCCTCGGCCTTTTCGAATTCCTTGGGGTGCATCCAGCGAATGGTAGTGTTCATAGGGTGTTCCACGGACCCCGCGTCCACCCCGATGATCTTCAACTTCTTGTCGATGGCCCACTTGAAGAAGTCCATGGACGGGCCGGGGTGCCGGACGAGGAAGCCGAATTCCTTGTTCTCCACCCCGCCCTGGGCGTTGGGGTTCAACACATCGGGTTGATCCCAGGAGTACCGGTGATATCCGGTGTTGATGATGAGGATATCCCCTTCCCGCACATCCGCGCGGCTCTCGATCATCTCGGGCGTGTAGACACTGTAATCCGAAACCAGGTCGGAGATGTCCACCACCACGCCCGGGCCCATGAGATCCCGCAAGGGCACGTCGGAAAGGGCCCGTCCACCGGAGTGGTACGCGCGCTCTCCCATCAAGTGGGTGCCGGTGGTGTTGCTCCAGCTGATGAGCTGACCGTTCGCGCCCTGTCCACCGCCGTACGCGCCGGTCAGACGCTTGAAGAAGTGGATCTCCAAGGCCTTGTCCCCGGGCCACGGCGGCGTGAAAATGCTCAGATCCTGTGTCAGGTCGTACACCTTGGCATTGGCCAACGTGCGGATGAATTCCTCTCGATCCATGATCATACCCTCCTGGTTGGGCATCCGGTATCAGGCACGCTCAAGAATTTCTTTCCGGGGCCCCACATCCTCGCCCCGGGCTGGGAAGGGGTTTTGCGTGGGGGGATGGGCCAAACCCACCACCCATCCACGCAAACCAGGTCCTCCCGCGGGGGATGCCCTGGGCCGTCAACGTCCCTTCCCCCGCTACCTAATACCCGACCCTTGCTCAAAATCCATATTTCTCCGCGAAGGCAAGGAGCGCTTCCTCGAAAACCTTCATGGGCGGGCGGACAAGGCCGGCGCCGATCTGGCCCACGCCCGGTTCCTTGTGAGCAATCCCCGTGTTCACCCGCGGGGTGATCCCCGTTTCCACCACCTTGCGCACGTCAATGCCCGTCGGCGTGCCGCGGAAGTCCAGGTAGGGAATGGTGAAGTACTTGTGCTCGGTTGCGGTGATCTCGTACATCTCCATGGTCGTGTTGATGGCATCCTGCGGCGTGCCGCTGACAAACGTGACGATGGCCGGGGCCGCGGCCATGGCAAACCCGCCGATCCCCGCGGTCTCCGTGATGGTGCTGTCCCCGATGTCGGGATTCGCGTCCTCTGCGCTGAAGCCGGAGAAGTACAAGCCCTTGGGGATCTCCGCGGGGGCGGTGAACCAGCGGTCGCCCAGCCCACTGACCCGAATGCCGAAATCGGTCCCGTTCCGGGCCATCGCGGTGACAATCGTGCTCCCCTCCACCCCGTGGGCCGCATCGGCCATGGCCTTGCACGCGGCCATCACCGGGTTGAGGACGGTCAACGCGTTGTCCCCCAAGAAGCGCAGAATGTCGGAGGCCACGTCGCTGCTGGGGGCCGCCTTGGCCACGTGCGGGGCCAGCGCTTTGGTGAAGATGAGCGAACCGGCCTTGTTCCGGTTATGCCCCTCATCCCCCATGTGGAGCGCCTCCGCGATGAGCGTCTTGATGTCGATCCCGCCGCTGGCCTCGATGGCCTCCCGCAGGACCGGCGCCATCACGTCGTGCATCCAGCGCAACCGTTCGATCACATCCTCGCCGTACGCGCCGTAGCGCAACACACGACCGTAGCCCTCATTGAGGTTGGAAAAGGCCACATTCCCGTGGGTCTTGTTTTCCAGGATGTAGACGGCCATGGAAGGAGATGTGACACCGGCCATGGGGCCCACTGCCTGGTGCTCGTGACACGGCTCCAGGATGATCTCCCCGGCCTTCACCATGGCCTCCGCCTCCTCCGGGCTCTTGGCCAACCCTTCGAAAATCAGCGCGCCGATGATGGCCCCTCGCATGGGTCCGGAAGCCCGCTCCCACGTGATGGGCGGACCCGCGTGCAGCAGCATGTTATCCTTCATGCCGGGAACCACATCACGCGCGGTGCCCAACCCGACCAGCACCGGCCGCGCTTCCATCATGCGCTCTACAGCTTCTGCATTCGCTCGGTCAATATCGACTGTCATTGTCCTTCCTCCTCATGAGGATATACCACCGTTGAACGCTCCTGTCGCTGGTCTGCAAGACCCGTTCGCCCGGACAGGGAATGGGCCGAACCCCTCTCCAGATCAGCGACAGGTGAGTTGAACCATACAAAATGCGGCAACGGATTCCCGTTGCCGCATCGTGACCTCATTTCTTCATGCGTGCCAGCAGAGCCATCAACCGCTCATTGCCCCCTGCCGGCGGACGCCAGTCCACATGGACCACTTGCGCTCCCTGAGCGGCCAGGCTCTCGGCAAAGGATTCCAATCCCACGTTGATGGCCGCGAAGGGGGAGTGGAACGCGTCCAGGGGGATGGGCTTCTGCCCCACATCCGGATCCAACATCCGGGCCAGGTAGCCGGCGTAGTGCACCGCGGCCACGTGATCCGTGAACACCTTGGCCCCGGCCGCGTCAAAGGCCATGAGCTGGGCGTCCAAATTCTGCGGGTCCTCCTCCGTGCCCACCACCGTCACCACCACCTCCAGGTGACGACCGGCCTCCTCAGCCTGGGCCAACACCTCCTCCACCGCGGGCGCCAACTCCGACGCGGGATCCGGATGGGCGCCGTAACCCAACACCACATCCATCAGAATCACCGCCACCTGGGGGTCTTCCCCTTCCTGACGCAGACGACGGATGCGCAAATCGTTGTCCATCATGGGGTGAAGTCGTCCCACCGTGAACACATCCTCCCCCAAGTCCACCACCGTGTGCTTCTCACTGCGCATGGGGTTGGACAACTCCTTCACCCCGTCCATGTGCAAATTCGTGTACACCTGGGGCAACATGTCGCGCAGGAGGAGCAGGGCCTCGTACGCCAATGTCCCGCCGGAATACAGGCCCCGCAGGTAGCGCTGTCCTTCCGCGAAGGGTGTGGTATCCCAGTGCACGGCCGGGGCTTCGCCCAGGGCCTGGGCCAGGGCGACCGCCTGGCGGGCTGCCTCGTCCAGGGTGGACGCGTAGGTGATGTTGCCCACCGGTGGTGTGGTGGGGGTGTAGCCGACGAAGTTCACCACCACGGGCTTCCCCGCGGTGCGGGCGGCCCGTAACACCTTCTCCGCGACCTTGGGGGAAGGGGGCTTGGAGATGATAACGATGACTTGCGTCTCCGGATCCCGGGCCAGCACATCCAGGCCGGCCAACGTGGTCCGGGCTCCTACCTTCTCCGAGAGGTCGCGCCCCCCGGTGCCGATGGCTTGGGACACACCACTGCCCAGCTGGTGGATGCGGGAGGTGACCGTCTGCAACCCGGTGCCGGCCGCGGCCACCACCCCGATGGGGCCCCGTCGTACCTTGTTGGCAAAGCCCAACCCGACCCCGTTGATGATGGCGGTACCACAATCGGGCCCCATGACCAGGAGTCCCTTTTCCGCCGCGTGTTTCTTCAGGTCGATCTCATCGTCCAGGGCCACATTGTCACTGTAGAGGAACACGTGCCGTCCCAAGCGCAAGGCCTCCCGGGCCACGCCCGCGGCATAGCGACCGGGCACGGAAATGAGGACCCATTGGGCCTCGGGCAGCACCTTCGTAGCCGATTCCAACGTCTTCGGCCGGAACTGCTGGGTGGACTTGGAACGCCGCCGCTTGAGGAGCTCATCCACCTGGGAGAGGGCTTGCAGCGCGGCCTCCTCGCTCTCCGCCTTTACCACGATGACCAGATCATCCGCGGCCGCGGAGGCTACTTCGGGGGTTAACAAGTCCACCTGGGCCAACAATTCCTTGTTCGCTTCCGTGCCCATCACCACGCCGGCATCCTCCACGCCGGGCAATTCCACCAGGGCACGCTGTAACTGCATGAGGACCACGGAGTCGTAATAAGCTCCGGGTCGGATCTCCGCTCGAATAACCGACATAGAGGGTTCTCCTCCTCGTGGGATATGTGCCCAGCTCACTTAGACGAACGGCCAACCAGCCAACCGATGAGGAAGGCAAAGAAGCCCACCACCGCGGCCAACACGGTGGGACGTTGCTCTTCCGGAATCATGTCTGCGACCACATCCTTGACGATTTCCACCGTCACCTGGGTCATGCTGGGCGGTTCAACATCAGGGGGGGATGAAGGCTGAGAGGGTGTTTCCACGCGAGATGCTTCGGGCGCAGAGGTGGTCGCTTCCGGCGGCGGTCCCTGAACCCGAGCCTGAACCTGACGGTTCAGGGCGTTCAGCCCCTGTCGGATCAGGGATTTGGCCGTGCTCTCGATGAGCCGTTGCCCCACACCGGCAATCCGTCCGCCCACCTGGGACTCCAAGGTGTAGGTGAGCAACGTCTTTTCCCCTTGATCTTCCAGGTGCAGATCCCCTTCGCCCTTGACAAACCCTTGGGGGCCACTTCCTTCCACCAGAAGATGATATCCCTCCGGCGGGCGAACATCCGACATCTTCACCGTCCCCTGGAAGCGTCCCTGCACCGGCCCGACCCGGACGTTCATGGTGGCTTTGTACGTGTTCTCATCCACCTTCTCCATGCTCTGCACACCGGGCAAAGCCTTTGCCAGCGCGTCCGGATCCATGAGGACTTCCCACACCACGTCGCGAGGACCATCGAATGTGTACGAACCTTCTAAGCGGATCATTGGGGTTCTCCTTCGTGCAAGAATTCCTGACTCCTCTGCAAAATTGGACTTTGGACAAAATTTGGTGGTCCGAGAAAGAGGGGAAGGTCTTTCCTCCCCCTTTCCTCCACCCCGGGAAGGGATGTTACCGGAGAGAAAGGGTTCATCCGTCCATCAGCCCTAAACGCTCGGAAGACAACAATTCCTTGGCATGTTGAAATCTATTGGCGCCGAAAAAGGAAAAGAGGCGACTTTCGGCGTGCCTACCGCCTCGCCAAAACACCGCCTCTGTTCGTATCGTGCTATGGGGGATTACAGCCCTATTCTACGGCAAAGGGCCAAAAATGTCAAGTCCCTCGGGGCCAAGTTGTCTACTCAACCAGTTGCCAGACAAGTTGGACCGAGGACAACGCCCCAACGGATGGGACGCCCCCGGCGGGGCGCGGGGTGGACCTGCGGCCGACGTGTCCCCGTCCCGATCGATACTACCTCGGCGGCGGACGGGGCCAGGGTCTAACGAGTAATGAGTAACGATTGACGATCTGACTACCCGACAGTTTTATCTGAAGTAAGGGACAAGACGTATCCAGATAGGTTTTCCTAGGCTCAGACGACGCATCAACGTGTC
>JAADDB010000226.1 GCA_013154135.1 Chloroflexota bacterium | reverse complement strand
CGCACCTTGGCGGCGGATGGGTCCGCACCTGCGCGGGACGTCCACGTTCTCGCCCCGTGCCAAAAGACTGTTGTGGTGGGCTCGGAAGTCCAAAAGTGGGAGAAAGAGCAACAAAATCCCCTCCCAGCGGACAGATCCGCTCCTCGGCAGGACACCGACGTTCTCGCCCCGTGTCAAAACAGTTCTCCCCGGAGAGAGTTCCGTGGGCATAAAGGGTGGGTTTCGCCCGCCGGTTCCTCATTCATCGCCCAAATCGTTGCTTGTGCCGGTGAATTTTGTCCACAGTCCGGCCTCGCGATAGACGGGCCCGCACCTCTTTCCTAGGAATCAACAAACTCTCATCTCACAACCGAGCTCCTTCCCGTTGACACGCATTGTACTTCTCTACAAAAAAAGCCCGGGGGTGAAATTTACGCCCCCGGGCTTTTATGGGTGAAGGGAGTTTACCTTAGACCCAACCGCGCAGTTTCGCTGCCTTAGCAACCCGCTCTACTGCCACCAGGTAGGCTGCCAACCGGTTGTGAACGCCCGTTTCCTTCGCCCGTTCATACACGTCATGGAAGGCTTGGGTCATTTTTTCGTCCAGGCGCTGGTATACCTCTTCCTCGCTCCAGTAGTAGTTCATCGCATCCTGGACCTGCTCAAAGTAGGAGACCGTCACGCCACCCGCATTGCACAGGAAGTCCGGGATGACGAAGACGCCCCGTTCGTGGAGAATGAGGTCGGCTTCCGGTGTGGTGGGGCCGTTGGCCAATTCCGCCACGATCTTGGCCTTGATGCGCCCCGCGTTCTCGCCCGTGATCACGTTCTCCAGCGCGGAGGGGAAGAGCACCGTAACCGGCAGCTCCAACAACTCCTCGTTGGAAATGGGCGTGGTCCCGGGGAAACCAACCACGGAGCCGGTGCGCTTCTTGTGCTCAAGCACCTGCTCGTAATCCAACCCATCGGGGTTGTAGATGCCCCCCTTGGAGTCGGAAACCGCGACCACTTTCATGCCCAACAATTCGACGGCCAACTTGTGAGCGAAAGAGCCCGCATTCCCATATCCTTGGATGGCCGCGGGCTGTCCCTTCAGGTCGAGGCCCAGCACCTTTGCCGCTTCCCGGACGGTGTAAATGCCACCGCGGGCCGTCGCGTCAATGCGACCTTTGGAGCCTCCCAATTCCACAGGCTTGCCGGTGATCACCCCCGGCTCCTGGCGCCCGACGATGGTGTCGTACTCGTCCATCATCCAGGCCATGATCTGAGGATTGGTGTAGACGTCGGGGGCCGGCACGTCGATGTTCGCACCGATGAAGCGAGCCACCCGGCGGATGTACCCACGGCTGAGCCGCTCCAACTCTCGCTCGGAGAGTTCTTTCGGGTTGCAAATCACGCCGCCCTTACCACCACCTAGGGGAAGATTCATCACGGCCGTCTTCCACGTCATCCACGCGGCCAGAGCCCGAACCGTGTCAATGGTCTCCTCGGGATGGAAGCGGATACCACCCTTGGCCGGCCCACGTGCATCGTTGTACTGGACGCGGAAACCCTTGAAAATGCGCACACTGCCATCGTCCATACGAACGGGGATTTGGAAGTGGAATTCCCGCATGGGCCAGCGGAGGAGTTCTCGGGTGGCTTCGTCCAAGCCGAGGAAGTCGGCAGCTTCGTTAAACTGCCTTTGAGCAATGGTAAAGGGGTTCAAATCGGTTGCTTGCTTTTTCTCGCTCATGATGCCCTCTCCTTTGAAGGTTACACCCGGATATGGCATGGCTTCTTCACCATGCTGCGCGTATTATAGGCCCACCCCCACAAATTGTCCAATGACGCAGGTCATTGCGACAAGGTGTATGGTAAGTAAGGAGTGACGATTAACGATTAACGATTAAGAGGGGTTGGCGGAAGGGCGAGATCGGCCGGAGTGGGCGAAGAGCCTAACGCATAACGAGTAACGAGTAAGAGGGGCGGGAGGGATGAAGCTATAATACGTAACGAGTAAAACCTGTCTCCATCAAGACCCCATGTGTTCAAAGAAAAGAGGTGAACTATGCGGGCTATGGTCTTGCACCAACAAAAACCCATTGAAGAAAACCCCTTGCAACTCGAAGAAGTCCCCAAACCCCACGTTGGTCCCGGTCAAATCCTGCTCCACGTGCGCACGTGCGGGGTATGCCACACGGACCTGCACATCGTGGAGGGCGATCTCCCGCTTCACAAATCTCCCATCATTGTGGGACACCAGATAGTGGGCATCGTGGAAGAGGTAGGCCCGGGCGTGACGCAACACAAAGTAGGCGACCGTGTAGGCGTCCCGTGGGTGTACAAGATGTGCGGTAAATGCGAGTTCTGTCGCTCGGGCAAGGAAAACCTCTGCTTGAACCCTCTCTTCACCGGTTGGGACGTGGATGGCGGCTTCGCGGAGTACATGGTGGCAGACGCGGCATTCTCCTTCCCCATCCCCGACAACGTGGACGACGCCCATGCAGCTCCCCTCCTATGTGCGGGCATTGTGGGATACCGCACGTTGAAGCTGAGCGAGCTCCAGCCGGGGCAGAGGTTGGGCATCTACGGGTTTGGCGCCTCGGCCCACATTGTCATCCAGATCGCGCGATATTGGGGAGCCGAGGTGTACGTCTTCACCCGCAGCGAGGAGCACAAACGTCACGCGTGGGAGTTGGGCGCCGCGTGGGTAGGGGAAGCTCAGGACACACCGCCCAAGAAGATCCACTCCGCGGTGATCTACGCGCCGGCCGGTTGGATCGTGAAGGAGGCCCTGCGCGTCCTGGAACGAGGGGGCACCATCTCCCTGGGTGGCATCTACATGACCCCCATCCCCGAGCTCCCTTACGACCTCCTGTACTGGGAACACACCGTCCGCAGCACCGCCAACGCGACGCGGGAGGACGCGCGTGAGCTCCTGCAACTGGCCGGGGAGATCCCCATTCGCACGGATGTGGAAGTCTTCCCGCTGGAGGAGGCCAACGAAGCCCTGCGTCGCCTCAAGCACAGCGAACTCAAGGGCTCTGCGGTATTGCGCATTTGGGAAGGGTGAAAGCAGACGTCCTCTCAGCGACGTTGAAACCGCCGTTCCACCTCCTCCAGGGTCAACGTGATAAAGGAAGGGCGGCCGTGGGGACAGGTGGCCGGGGACCAGGTGCGCCACAACGCGTCCAACAGGGCCTGTTGTTCCTCGGGGGACAGGATGTCGCCGGCCTTCACCGCACTGGCGCAGGCCAACTTTGCGGCCAGACGCTCTCGCAACGCGTCAGGGGCGAGGTGACTATACGTGTGAGCCTCGGAGAGCAGGGCGTCCAACAGACTGCGAACATCTTCGGCGGAAAGGTGGTCTCCACGGGCTTGCACCACAACCGAGGGCAAAGCCCGCACGAGAAAAGCATGGGCCCCAAAGGGTTCCAATTGGACGCCTATCTCCTGCAACGAAGGGAGCAGCTCCGCCAGAGCCTCCGCTTCTCGGGGCGTCAAGTGAACGACAACCGGAGCACCTAGGGGGCGCGGCGCATCCGCCTGCGCTAAGATCTGCTCAAACAGAACTTGTTCGTGGGCTGCATGTTGGTCTACCAAGAGAAGTCCTTGCTCGTCCTGGGCCAGGATGTACGTGTTATGCAGCTGAGCCAAAGCCCGAGGGGAATGGGTCCCATATTGGGCAGGGTATTCGGCGATTTGACTTCCATCGGCTTCACCCGGGACAAAGGGGATAAGGGCCGGCACACCCTCTTCCTCATACCGGACAGGAAAGGGGGATAATGCCGCGTCCACGGCTTGACCTAGCGCCCAGTACACGGACCGCTCCTGGGCAAAACGCACTTCTGCTTTCCGAGGATGCACGTTGACATCCACGAACCGGGGATCCAAGGTGATGTTCACGATGGCGATGGGCTTGCGCCCTGCCGGAATGCGACCGGTATAAGGCCGTTCTAAGATAACGGCCAACAGTCCTGAACGAACAGGGCGACGGTTCACGAAAAAGTACTGAGCTTGACGATTGGGCCGGCTGATATCAGGTGTGGAAATCCACCCGTGGACTTGAAGATCCCCCGCTTCCCAGTGGATGGCCACCAAGTGGTCGGCTACGTCCCTCCCCAGGACCTGCCCGATGCGCTGGAGAGGGGAGCTGGCTGGCAGGTTGAGCACGGAACGGCGGTTGACTGTCAGCCGAAAGGCTACATCGGGGAAGCCCAAAGCGTACCGGAGAAGGGTTTGGTGCACCAATTCCGTCTCCCGCAGGGGGGATTTGAGGAACTTCCGCCGAGCCGGGACGGTGGCGAAAAGGTGTCGGACGGTGACACGTGTGCCCACGGGCGCTGCAGCCGGTTCCACTTGTAGCGCCTCGCCCGGGCGGATGTGAGCGCGCACACCTTGCAGGGCGTCGGGAGTGCGGGTTACCAATTCCACCTCGGCCACGGCAGCAATGGCCGCCAATGCCTCCCCCCGGAACCCAAACGTACGGATGCGTTGGAGGTCCTCCAACGTTTCCACCTTGCTGGTGGCAAAACGCTCGAAGACGAGGGGAACATCCTCGGCCGGGATGCCGGTGCCGTTGTCCGCCACCTGGATGAGGGAGAGCCCGCCGTCGCGGATGTGGACGTCAACAATTGTGGCCCCAGCATCCAGGGCATTCTCTATCAGTTCCTTGACCACGGATGCGGGGCGTTCCACCACTTCCCCTGCAGCAATATGTTGGGCTATTTCAGGCGGTAACTTGTGAATATGGGCCATCGGGATATGGTGTGACTTCTCCGCAGAGCATCGTTTTGTGTGCGCGGCGAGAATATGGGCTTCCTGTCCGGGAGCCCCGTCCGCCGAGCTCTTGTTGTTTTTTCAAGTGTCACTTGGAGTGTAGCATAGGAGCAGAGGATCTACGAAACCATGGCCCTACCGAAAGAGCATCGTCAAAAGGGTAGCCGTAGACAATGCCTTCAACCCTGGAGGAAGGGATAATGTGGTGGATTGTGATGGCTTTGCTCATCGCGCTGGTGGACTGGTGGGCTCTGTGGGCGCGCCGACAACGTTGGGATTACGTGGCAAAGCCGGGGGTGATGGTTGCCCTTCTCTTGGCCCTGATCACCGGCCCAGGAAGCGCCCACACGCGGTGGTTTGCAGCCGGGGTGTTCTTCTCCCTCGTGGGAGATGTGTTGCTCATGTTGCCACGGGAACAGTTCGAGGGGGGCATAGGCGCCTTCTTCCTGGCGCACGTGTTCTACATCGTGGGATTCCGCAGCCAATGCCGCTATCGCCACCCTGCCCAGGTTCTGCTGTTGGCCATCCATGTTCTCATTGCCTGGGCAGTGGGACGGCCCGTGCTGGAAGGGGTGAAGAACAGCGGCCATCCGCGGCTCCGAGGTCCGGTAGCCGCTTATATGGGCGTCCTCGTGGCGATGCACTTCTGTGCGTGGCTCACCTGGTGGCACACGCCTTCCGTGGGGAAAGCCCTTGCCATCAGCGCAGGAGCTACCCTCTTCCTCCTGTCCGACACCCTGTTGGCGTGGAATCGATTTGTCGCGCGGATACACCAAGCACGCCTCAAGGTCCGCATCCTCTATCACGTGGGGCAGATCCTGCTTATCGGTGGGGTGATAGGAGTGTTTGGGTGAAAACCACCCGCCACTGAGCTGGTCTACTTGCCCTCGTCTACCTCGTCCACAGAACAGCCCGCTCTCGGGAAAACATCATCCCCGGCAACCCAGGTGCTCACTGTTCCCGAAGGCGTTGGATGTCCTCCTGCAGCTTTTGAATGTCCCGCTGTAGTTTTTGCAGGAAGAACAGTAACACGCCGACCACCACCAGAGGCAGCACGAGGAAGAGACACAGTATACCACTGACGATGACCAGTTCCGTGCCCCCTATGGTTGGCATCATATATCCTCCGGTAATGAATATTGGACTTTGGACAAGCGGACCCGTCCGCCAGAAGTAGGAGTTGGTTGATGTGATTTCTCCCCGGAGAAAACTGTTTTGTGTGCGTGGTGGGCGGGCTTCGCCCGCCCACCACGCACACAAAACTCTCTCTATGCACGGGGCGAGAACGTCGTTGCCCCGAGAAGGTGCGGACCCGTCCGCCGCCGGGGTACTACCGAGTTTTGTCCTTTAATCAGCCCTGGGCGATCGGGCATGACCACACATCGCCGTTCACGAACGGTAGGGGCGGTACGGCAGTGCACCCGCCTTAATCGTCAATCGTTAATCGTTACTTCACGAACCCGTCCGCCGCCAAGGTGCGGCTGGATCTTGTTCGCCGGCCAGGGGCTTTTGTCCAAACTCCAGTACTCGTTAGAAAAACCCCGCGTGCGCCGACCATCCTCTCCAGACTCCAATCATAGCGCGACCTCATCAGCTGACAAAACCGGAGGAACACGGCCCTTCGGCCGGATCTCCGGCTGAGCCGCGGCCGAGACTATGGAGTCCTCCCTCGTTACTCGTGAGCCAGAACCCCATCTGTCGCCTTTCTCCGCCGTTTTTCAGCGAGACCGAACTTCTTTCGAAAAATAGACGTCTGCGGATATAATGGGGCTGTTGGGATCCAGCCGTGGCGGACCCACCGGAAACGGACTTTGGGAACGTGTCTGAGGAAGAGATGCCCGTACAGGAACTGACCCAGTTATCCGACGAAGAACTACTACAACGGATTGCCCAGGGAGACGAGGATGCCCTGATGACCTTGTACGACCGGTACGGGCGCCTGGTCTACTCCCTTGCCTATAAAATCCTGCAGGACCACCAGCTGGCGGAAGAGGTCACTCAAGACGTGTTCACCAGCGTGTGGCGGGCCGCGCCCACATTTGACCCGCGGAAATCCCGCTTCACCACCTGGCTCACCTCCATCGCGCGCAACCGCTCCATCGACATCCTGCGGCGGCGGCGGGCCCGGGGGCTCACCGGGCCTGGGGAGGCCGAGTTGAACACCGCGATCACCCGCGCGGACGAACGCTTCTCCCCCGAACATCACCTACAAGCCCTAGCCGTGCGGGAAGCCCTCCAACAACTTCCCCCGGCCCAGAGAGAAGTCCTGGAACTCGCCTACTTCGGCGGACTCACCCAGCGGGAGATCTCCGAACAACTGGGCATCCCCCTGGGCACGGTGAAGACCCGTATGCGGCTGGGCATGCTCAAACTGCGCGACCTCCTCAGCCCCAACGGACAAAAGGAGGAAACCCTTTCCTCCCCAAAATCCACAACTTCTTCGCCAAAACAATCCAAGCGCTCGAAGAAGGGCGTATGATATGGGCGAAAGTACGAACCCCGAGGAGCAATCAAAACAAGTGATGACCGAGGAACACGATATTGTTGCCGAGCTCCTACCGGCCTACGTGTTAGATGCCCTCGATGACGAGGAGCGTCTCCTCGTCGAACGCCATGTGCGCGTGTGCGTCCAATGTCAACAAGAGATGGCCTCCCTGGAAGAGACCGTGCACATGCTCGCGTACGCCGTTCCCCTGTACGACCCTCCCATGTACCTCCGGGAACGCATTCGCCTTCTTGTCACCTCCCCTGCCACGCCTTCCCCCACGTCCGGGCAAGGCCAAGGTGAGAAAGGGTGGACACGCTGGGCGTCCTCGCGGCCCATTGCCGCGTTGCTCCTCCTCTTCTCCCTCCTCACCGCGGGACTGGTGACGTGGAACCTCCAACTGCGGGGACAACTGGCCGACCTCCAGAATGAGAACCTGGACGCGCACGAGCTGGCCGAAATGGTCATGGGCTACATGGAATCCCCCGACGCGTACGAACTGCACCCCATCCAAGCCGCGGATGACCACCTACCCGCGCGGGGCCTGGTCCTGCACGACCGGAGCGGCCGACGATTCCTCCTCATGGCCGAAGGTCTTCCCCCTCTCCAAGGACAACAAAAATACCAAGTGTGGGTCTTCGACCGTCGGGGACATGCCATCCCGGTTCGGGACTTCCGGTGCGATCACAAGGGAAGGGCGGTCATCCTCTTCGAAGTGCCCGTGGACGTGGAAGACATCGTGGAAATCGGGGTCACCGTGAAGCCCACGGCCACCCCGGATGTGCCTCCCCCACCCATTTTGGATGGGAAATTCCGTTACGACGAAGGGCTACCAGGCGGGCTGACCAAGGTAACCATATGAACTACAGCGAATACCCCCCACGCACTGCCGCAGACATCGTCCGAATTCGCCGTCGACTCCAACGAGCGGGGGTCCCGCCCAAAGTCACGGACAAGAACATCATCATCGCCACCTGGAACATCCGCATGTTCGGGGACGTATACCCGTCCTTTGAAGAAAACCCCCACTACCCCAAACGGAACCTCCGGGCCATTGCCATCATCGCGGAGATCATCTCCCACTTCGACGTAGTGGCCATCCAAGAAGTGCGCCGGGACGTGACAGGCCTGCGCACCCTGCTGGAATTCCTGGGCCCCCACTGGGGCGTCATCCTCTCCGACGTCAACGAAGGCCACGCGGGCAACGCGGAACGGCTGGCCTTTGTCTACGACAAACGCCGGGTGGACCCATCGGGCCTGGCCGGAGAACTCGTCCTGCCCCCGGAATGGGGCACCCGAGCGCTCCAACAATTCGCGCGCACCCCCTACGCGGTCTCCTTCCGCGCGGGGGACATCGCCTTCATCCTCGTCACCGTGCACATCCGCTACGGGTCCGGCAACCCCAACGAACGCCTGCCCGAACTGGAAGCCTTTGCCGAGTGGATGGCCCGCTGGTCTCGGCGGGAGGACCGATACCACGAAGATCTCATCGTGCTGGGGGATTTCAACATCGACCGACGGGGCGATCCCCGCTTCGAGGCCTTCACCTCGCGAGGACTCAACGTCCCCCCACAGATTCGGGGCATCTCCACCAACCTGGCCACGGGGAAAAAGGCCAAACACTACGACCAGATCGGGTGGTTCATGGGACAACTGCACATGGAATTCACCGGCCGGGCGGGCAGTGTGGACTTCGCAGGCGCGGTCTTCAAGGAACTCTCCCTGCGCAACATGTCCTACCGGGTCTCGGACCACCTGCCCCTGTGGGTGGAATTCTCCACCGACCGCTCCAACGAACAGCTCATCCACGTCCTCCAGCTGGACGAACTGGCCCCAGACCCCCTGGCTCAAGTGCCCGACTGAACGCGCCCATCACGACCGCTCATCAGGCGCACCAGTGGGAGCAAGCAGAGCCACCATCGCTCCTCCGCGGGCAAGGAGGGAGGAATGGGATACAGGTGAACCCGCCCCTGCTCCCGGCCCAGCGCATAAGCCCCTTCTTCCTCTTGCTGTACCAACGCGAGAAGATGGTGCATGCCGTGCGCGCCCATGCGGGTGGCCAAAATGCGGTCAAAAGGCGTGGGAGATCCCCCTTGCTGCAAGTGACCTAAAATCGCGTACCGGACCTGGTACACCTCCTCCCCTTCTGCCTGGAAAATGGAAGCCAGGACGGGCGTGGTGTAGGCCCCGCCGGCCTGCTCGTTCCGGATGATGAGTCCCAGGGGACGATGCTCCCGGAAGCGCCGCAACAGATGGGCCACATCCGCCTGGACCACCTCCAGGGTCAGGGGCTCCTCCGGGATGTAGACCTGTTCCGCGCCGGTGGCCAACCCCACCGTCACCGCGAGGTAGCCGCACTCTTCCCCCATCACCTCCACCAGGAACACGTGACGCACCGCGACCGCGGAATCCTTGATCCGGTCCACGGCCCACATCGCGTTGTTCAGCGCGGTATCCGTGCCGATGCACAAATCCGTGAACGGGAGATCGTTCTCAATGGCCGCGGGCACCACCACCACGGGCACCCCCGTCCCCTCCGAGCGGGCCAGGGCAGAAGCTACCTGGTACGCGCGCGTGTCCCCCACGATGAGGAGACCGTGAATCCCCCCGCTTTGCAGGACCTGCCGTGCCCGTTGGACGGCCTGGGGAGAGGACAACGCCTGGGGTAGCGTTCCCAACTCCGCGCCGCCCAAACCCGTCCACCCGCGCACGCTCATCCACGTGAGGTCGGTGTACCGGTCCTCCAGCAACCCTTGTACCCCGTCAAAATACCCCCGCACCTCGTGTCCCTGGTCCAGGGCCAGGCGCACAGCCGCGCGCACGGCCGCGTTCATCCCGGGCGCGGGGTCGCCCACGTGGAGGATGGCCAGGCGATAGCGATTCTTCCGGGGGCGACGCCGGCGAGGACGGGGCTGGATGAGCATGTGGAACGTGCGGAAGGCCTCCTCAAATCCTGCCCCTCGCAGGCGGATGGCTTCCTCGTAGCGCGCTTGGGCCACGGCCTGCTCCACGGCCCGCGTCTGCTCCAGACAGCGGTCCAGGGGAACCAGCGCGATCTCGTTGCCCCGGATGCCCACATGGTGGGGGACGACGGGGCCGGTTTGGGAGAGAAGCCACTGGACGGCCGCGTAGCCCAGACGGGTGCCCAAATTGCGGTCGAACGCGCTGGGGGTGCCTCCCCGTTGCACGTGACCGAGCACGGTGAGACGGGCTTCCTCGTTCAGGAAGTTCTCCAACGCCCGCTTGACCTGGTCGCTGGTGATGGGACGGCCGGCCACATCCCGCGCGCCTTCGGCCACGATGACGATGCTGTCGGAACGGCCGGCCGCGCGGCCGGCCCGCAACGCCGCGCCCATCTCCTCCTGCCAGCGGTCGGGGTGGACGGGGTATTCGGGGATGAGGACCCAATCCGCGCCGGTGGCCAACGCGCCCATCAGGGCCAAATACCCACACCGCCGGCCCATCACCTCCACCACGAAGGTGCGCTGATGACTGGCCGCGGTGCTGGCCAACGCGTCCACCGCTTCCACAATGCGGTGCAACGCGCTGTCCGCGCCCAAGGTCATGTCCGTGCACGCGATGTCGTTGTCAATGGTCCCCGGAATCCCCGCGATGAGGAGGTAGGGCCGGGCCCGATCCTGTGCGATCTCCCCCGCGTCGACCCACCGTCGCACGTGTTGGGGCCACTCCCGGGCCAGGGTCAGCGCGCCGGTCAGACTTCCCTCCCCACCGATGACCACCAACGCGTCCACCCGGTGGGAGAGAAGGGTGCGCGCGGCCTGAGCTCGCCCCTCCACCGTGTAGAAATCCTGGGAACGCGCTGTGCCGATGAACGTGCCACCCCGGTGGAGGATGCCCCCTACCGCGTTCCACGTGGCCCGTTCGACCCAGCCGTGGATGAGCCCCTCGTAGCCGTTGCGCACCAGGCTCACCTGTCGACCTGCGGCCAGCGCCGCGCGCACCACGCCCCGCACGGCCGCGTTCATCCCCGGGGCATCGCCCCCGCTGGTGAGGACCGCGATGTGGTGCACGCGCGACGCAGACGTCATTTTGCCGGGCTCCTCCGACGTGCGGGAATCTGACGCACCTGGATGCGGGCCACGCCGGCCAGGTTGGTCAACTCCGTCTCCAAACTCTCGCACCAACCGGTCGAGCTGTTGGGATATTCGATCTCCACCCACCCGCCGTTCTGGGGAATGACCAGGCGATAGCGGTCATCGCCCTGATAGCGCCGGAGCAGCTGGAAGATCTCCCGCAAGCGGGCCAGGTCCTCCTTCTCATTTCCCGTGCGCCGGAACACGATGGTTACCTCGTACACGTACTCGCCGGGCGGAAGGGGCGTGGAAGATTCCCCTCGGTCCACGTACACCGGCTCCGCGAACTGGACGGGAGGAGAGGCGACCGGCTCGGCCGGCTGTTCCTCCGCGACCTCCGGCGCGGGCGTCGAACGTACTTCCACGGGGAGGGGACCCATATCCGGGGGCTCCAACCCCTCTTCGACGTCCAGGTCGTCTTCCAGGTCCTCCGGCTCCGGTTCTCCTACGAAGAGCTCTGCTTCCGCGAGGATGGGTTCTATGACATCGCGGAGGAAGTCGTGCTCCGGTTCCACGATTTTCTCAATGTGGGTGTGAACCGCGTCCGCGAGGAGGTTGATCTGGTCGCCCCGGAGGTCCACTTTGCCATCCACGAAGACGATGGTGTTGGGTTGCCACTTGTCCTTGGTCTCCTTGTACAGTCGGGGGAAGACGACCACGTCCAAGGTGCCGTGCATGTCCTCCAGGGTGACAAAGGCCATCTGGTCCCCGGATTTGGTGAAGGTGGTGCGCACGGATTGGATGATGCCCGCGGTGCGGACGCGTCGGCCCACGTAGCGTTCGTCCAGGCGTCCCGCGAACTGGGTGATGTAGTCTTCCAGGTTGATGTCCAGTTTCTGCAGGGGATGCGCGCTCACGTAGACGCCCAGGAGCTCCTTTTCCCAGTTGAGCATGGTGTGGCTGGACACAGGGGGCACGTCGGGCAAGTGGATTTCGGGCACGTGGTTTTCCTCTTCTTCGGAGAGGAGGTCGAAGATGCTGAATTGGCCGGCTTGCCGCGCTTTGTGGTAGGACGCGCTGTAGGCCATGATCTGGTCCAGGGCTTCAAGCAGTTGGGCCCGATGGCCAAACGCGTCGAACGCGCCGACTTTGATGAGACATTCCATGGCTTTCCGGTTGACTTTGCGCAAGTCCACCCGCCGGGCGAAGTCCTCTAAGGAGGTGAAGGGCCCACCCTCCTCCCGCGCCTGGAGGATCGTCTCCACCGGTCCGGTGCCCACGTTTTTGACCGCGGCCAGGCCAAAGCGGATGGCCGAACCGGGCGGGACGGGGAAGGGGTATCGGGTGCGCTGACGCAGCTCCTGGCGCTGAGGCGCATCAGGGGGGAGTTCTTCAATGGTGAAGGCCAGGTGACTCTGGTTGATGTCCGGCGGGAGGACTTCGATGCCCATGCGCCGGGATTCGTTGATGAAGTTGGTCACCTTGTCCTGTTTGTCCAGCTCCACTTCCAGGAGCGCGGCCATGTATTCCACCGGATAGTGGGCCTTGAGGAACGCGGTTTGGACGGTGATCTTGGCGTAATCGGTGGCATGGCTCTTGTTGAAGCCGTAGTTGGCGAAGAATTCGATGTCCGAGAAGATCTGCGCTGCTGTTTCCTCGGGAATGCCGTTGGCCACACAGCCCTGGATGAATTTTTGCCGGTGGGCCATGAGTTTGTCCTTGAGTTTTTTGCCCACGGCTTTGCGGATCATGTCCGCTTCCCCCGGGCGATAGCCGGCCAGTTGGGTGGCGATTTGCATGATCTGCTCTTGGTAGACGATGATGCCAAAGGTTTCGGCCAGGATGGGTTCCAGCTTGGGATGGCGATAGGTGATCTTTTCTTCGCCGTGCATGCGCTTGATGTAGGTGGGGATGTATTCCATGGGGCCAGGGCGGTACAGGGAGATGAGCGCGATGATGTGTTCGAATTTGGTGGGCTTCATCTGCCGCAGGGTGCGCCGCATGCCCGAAGATTCCACCTGGAAGACGCCGGTCACTTCCCCGGAGGAGAGGAGTTTGTACGTTTCCGGGTCGTCCAGGGGGATGTTCCCCAGGTGCCACCGTTCGCCATGGCGCTCCGCGATGAGGTCGGAGGCCCGCCGCATGATGGTCAAAGTGGCCAGGCCCAGGAAGTCCACTTTGAGCAGGCCCAGGGATTCCAGGATCCGCATGTCGAACTGGGTCATGGCGCCGGCTGCCCCCTCCCGGGTGGGGCGATGGAGGGGGGTGTAGTTGATGAGGGGTTTGTCGGAGATGATGACGCCGGCCGCGTGGGTGGACGCGTGGCGGGCCAGGCCCTCCAGGTGGAGGGCGATTTCCAACACCTCCCGGTAGACCCGCTCTTTGTCGGTTTGTGGGTTCTCCCAAATGGCTTTCAGCTCCGGTACTTTGTCGATGGAGTCGGCCAGTTTTACCTTGGGACCAAAGGGGACCATCTTCGCGAGTTTGTCCACCTCTGGCAGGGGGACGCTTAAGGCCCGGCCCACGTCACGGATGGCCGCACGCGCGCCCATGGTGCCAAAGGTGATGATCTGGGCCACGTTTTCCTTGCCGTATTTGTCCACCGTGTACTGGATCATCTCTTCCCGTCGGTCGTCGGGGAAGTCCAAATCGATGTCGGGCATGGAGACGCGTTCCGGGTTCAGGAAGCGTTCGAAGATCAAGTTGTAGCGCAAGGGGTCCACAGAGGTGATGCCCAGGCTGTAGGCAACGATGGACCCCGCGCCGGACCCTCGCACGTTCCACCAGATGTCCCGCCGCCGCGCGTGTTCCACCAAATCCCAGACGATGAGGAAGTACGCGTCGAAGCCCATGCGGTGGATGATGTCCAACTCGTGTTCCAACCGGGCGCGCACCTCGGGGGAGTCGGCCCGGTCGCCGTAGCGCTTGCGCAGCCCCGTCTCACAGAGGTGGCGCAGGTAGGTTTCCGCGGTGTGACCTTCGGGCACGGGGAAGTGGGGCAGGTGGTACCCCGCGTAGTAAGCATCCAGGTCCAGATCGCACATTTCCGCGATGAGGAGGGTGTTGTCCAGGGCTTCGGGCACTTCGCCGAAGAGTTGGGCCATCTCCGCGCGGGATTTGAGGTAGTAACTCTCGTCGCTCATGCGCAGACGGGTGGGGTCGTCGATGGTCTTGCCCGTCTGCACGCAGAGGAGCACGTCGTGGTAACGGGCATCCTCGGCCCGGACATAGTGCACGTCGTTGGTGGCCAGGAGGGGGATGTTGTACTTCCGGCTGAATTCGATGAGTTTGCGGTTGAGTTCTTTCAACCACGGAATGCTGTGGTCCTGAAGTTCTAGGAAGAAGTGGTCGGGCCCGAAGACGTCCCGATACCAGTGGATGGCTTCCACCGCTTCCTGTTCCCGCCCCTGTTCCAGGAGCCGGGGGATTTCGGCCGCGGCACAGCCGCTGGTCGCGATAAGACCTTCCGCGTGTTCGGCCAGGAATTCCTTGTCCACCCGAGGTTTGTAGTAAAACCCTTCCAGCTGTCCCGCGGTGGCGATCTTCATCAGGTTGATGTAGCCCGTCAGGTTCCGGGCGATGAGGAGGATGTGGTAGGGCTTGGTATCCCGCTTGGGGTCGCGATCGCGCATGCCCCGAGGGGCCAGGTAGCCTTCCATCCCGATGATGGGTTTGATACCGGCTTTTTTCGCCGCGCGGTAGAAGTCGATAACCCCGTGCATCACCCCGTGGTCTGTGATGGCCAACGCGGGCTGGCCCAACTCGGCCGCGCGCGCGACCAACTGGGGGATGCGGCTCAGTCCATCCAGCAAGGAATATTCTGTGTGGACGTGCAGGTGGACGAACGCGTTCTCAGTCATAGCTCTCCTCGTCTGGTGGCAAATGTTCCCGGCAGGTCTGAGGGATGATGAGTAATGAGTAACGATTAACAATTAACGATTAAGATACGTGGTAGGCATCCGGCCGACGTGTCCTCGTCCTGAAGGGCCGGCTCCTGTTTAGCTCAATAGGGCGCACGACCGTGCGCCCCGACTGTTCGTGTACGGCGACACGTGGTCATGTCCGCCCGCCTGGGGCGGAGCATAGGACACGGATGCACACGGATTGGTAGGACGGGTCCGTGGAGTAACGAGTAACGATTAACGATTGACGATTAAGGAGTAACGATTAAGAGGGTTGGCTGGAGGGCGAGGTTGGCTGGGATAGACGGAGTTCCTAACGAGTAACGAGTAACGAGTAAAAAAGGCGGGAGCGCCCATCTCGGCTCGTTTGTGGCGAT
>JAADDB010000240.1 GCA_013154135.1 Chloroflexota bacterium | reverse complement strand
AAGGGGGAGGACGTTTCCAACGGGTTAGTGCAGCTCATGTCCTATACCTACCACCCATCCCTTGTTCCCCTTCCCACCCTGAACGTGCTATAATGCATCCGGAGGATTCAACCCACCTGCCACCGGGAACGGTGAACAAGGGTTGGTGACAACCCATCTCGGTGGTATACCACACCTACTCGACGGATAAACAGGGGGCTACAGGACGTCATCATGGCCGACAAATACATTCCACAGGACATCGAACCGAAGTGGCAAAAGCGTTGGGAGGAGGACAAACTCTACAAGGCGGAAAAGGACCCGTCCAAGGAGAAGTGGTATTACCTCACCATGTTCCCCTATCCCAGCGGGGACCTGCACATGGGCCACTGGTACGCGATGACCCCATCGGACGCGCACGCGCGCTATTTCCGCATGCGCGGGTACAACGTCATGTTCCCGATGGGCTTCGACGCGTTTGGCCTCCCCGCGGAGAACGCGGCCATCAAGCGGGGCATCCACCCCAAGACGTGGACCTACCGGAACATCGACCGCATGCGCAAGCAACTCCGCTCCATGGGCGCGATGTTCGACTGGGACCGGGAGGTGGTCACCTGCGACCCGGAGTACTACAAGTGGAACCAGTGGTTCTTCCTCAAATTCCTGGAGAAGGGCCTGGCCTACCGCAAGAAGGCCCCGGTGGACTGGTGCCCCACGTGTAAGACCACTCTGGCCCGGGAGCAGGTCATCGGTGAGGAGCGGGTGTGCGAACGCTGTGGCACCCCGGTCATCAAGCGGGACCTGGAGCAGTGGTTCTTCAAGATCACCGCGTACGCGGAGGAACTCCTGGACTTCTCCAAACTGGACTGGCCGGAACCGGTCATCGCCCGGCAGCGCAACTGGATCGGGCGCAGCGAGGGCGCGGAGGTGTACTTCACCACCGAGCAGGGGGACCCGCTCCCCATCTTCACCACCCGACCCGACACCCTCTGGGGTGTGACGTTCATGGTCCTCGCGCCGGAGCATCCTCTTGTGGAGAAGGTCACCACGCCGGACCGCAAGGCCGAAGTGGAAGCCTACGTGGCCGCGGCGCGACGCATGTCCGACATCGAACGGGAGTCCACCGAACGGGAGAAGACGGGGGTCTTCACCGGCGGCTACGCGATCAACCCGGTGAACGGCGAGCGGGTGCCCATCTGGATCGCGGATTACGTGCTGATGACCTACGGCACCGGCGCGATCATGGCCGTGCCCGCGCATGACCAGCGGGACTTCGAGTTCGCCAAGAAGTACGGCCTGCCCATTCGCGTGGTCATCGCGCCGCCGGGATGGGAAGGGGAAGAGCTGGAAGAGGCGTACACGGGCGAGGGGATCATGGTGAACTCCGGGCCCTTCGACGGCACGCCCGCGCCGGACCCGGCCATCCGCAAGGTGACGGAGTGGCTGGAGGAACAGGGCATCGGCAAGTTCGCGGTCAACTACCGCCTGCGGGACTGGCTCATCTCCCGACAGCGGTATTGGGGCACGCCCATCCCTGTGGTGTACTGTGAGAAGTGCGGCATCGTGCCCGTACCCGAGGAGGATCTCCCCGTCATCCTGCCCGAGGACGTGGAGTTCAAGCCCACGGGCGTGAGTCCCCTCACCTATCACGAGGAATTCCTGCACACCACGTGTCCCAAGTGCGGCGGGCCCGCGCTCCGGGAGACGGACACCATGGACACGTTTGTGGACTCCTCCTGGTACCAGTACCGCTATCTGAGCCCACACTACGATGAGGGCCCGTGGGATCCCCAGGAGGCGGAGTACTGGCTCCCCGTGGACCAGTACACGGGCGGCATTGAGCACGCGACCTTGCACCTGCTCTATACCCGCTTCTTCACCAAGGCCCTGCGGGATCTGGGGCTGGTGGACTTCGACGAGCCCATGATCCGCCTGTACAACCAGGGTATCATCCTGGGCGAACCCCGGGAGGGCGATTTTGTGGTCGTGGAGGGCGAATGGGAATCGGAGGAGGCCAACGCGTTCCACGCGGTGCGCATCCGGGCCATCCGGGACAAGGAGAAGCCCGATCCCGCGGTGGGCCCCGATTTCGTCCAGGGCGAGGTGTACGCGCGGGATGAGGTGAGTGTACGGTTGAACGTGGGCGGCGGTCGGTTCGTCATTGTCCACGTGGATGAGGGCACGGTCATCGACATCCCGGATGTGCCCGAGGCCACGGTGATGGACCTGATTTACCACCTGGACGCGGAGAAGATGTCCAAGTCCAAGGGGAATGTGGTCGCGCCCGATGAGTTGGTGGCGAAGTACGGCACGGATACGGTGCGCGCGTATCTGATGTTCGCGTTCCGCTGGGAGCAAGGAGGCCCCTGGAATTCCAAGGGCATCGAGGGGACCCACCGTTGGCTCCACCGGGTGTGGAATCTGCTCCTGGAGGAACCCCAGGTCAAGCGGGAAGCCACGGATCAGGAGATCAAGAGCCTGCGCCGCAAGACCCATCAGACCATCAAGCGGGTCACCCAGGACATGGAGGAGTTCGCGTTCAACACCGCGATTGCCGCGCTCATGGAATTGACCAACCTGATGATGAAACTGAAGGAGACCAGCGCGGTGTACACGGACGCGTGGACCGAGGCCCGGGATACGCTCATCCTGCTCATGGCGCCCTTCACGCCCCACATCGCGGAGGAACTGTGGGTGCGCACGGGCCACGAGTACAGCGTGCACCAGCAATCCTGGCCCACGTGGGATGAGGCGCTGACCAAGGAGGAGGAGATCACGCTGGTGGTCCAGGTGAACGGCAAAGTGCGGGCCAAGATTCCTGCGCCTGTGGGGCTGAGCGAGGAGGAGGCCAAAGAACTCGCCTTTGCCCACCCGAAGGTACAGAAGTACGTGAGTGGAAAAGAGATCCGGCGGGTGATTTTCGCCCAAGGCCGGATTTTGAACATTGTGGTGGGGAAATAGCAGCCGGATAATCCGCCGTTGAACAGGGGTCGTCCTTTCGGGACGGGAATACACCGGCCGTCAGGCCCTCACCCCCTCGATCGTTGACGGGTGAAGGACGTTGCCGCAATCCCCCCTCTCCCAAAATTGGGCGAGGGGGGACGCGGGGGTAGACCTGAGATGGGGGCATCCTTGGACGTTCGCGCATGATCACACATCCCCGTTCACGAACGGTGGGGGCGCATGACTGTACGCCCTGTTGATTTTTCCCCCGGCGGCCACCCACGCAAAACTCTTTCCTAGCACGGGGCGAGGACGCCGACACCCCGCCAAGGTGTGGACCCGTCCGCCGCCAAGGTACGACCAAGCTCAATGGGGATAGTATTCAACGACCAGAAGTAGGAGTTGGTTGATGTGATTTCTCCCCGGAGAAAACTGTTTTGTGTGCGTGGTGGGCGGGCT
>JAADDB010000268.1 GCA_013154135.1 Chloroflexota bacterium | reverse complement strand
TCGGCCAGGAGATCGCGTACACCACGCCCTCCGGCGTGGACATGCGCATCCTGGACCTGATGGTCCCGGCCACCCTGGCCTGGGTCATGGCAACCCAGGGGCTCATGGGCCTGTACCCCGTGCTCACGTCCATGCGGGAAACTCACGTCCTCAAATACTACCGCACCCATCCCATCCGGGCCCGACACATCCTCCTTTCCCAGTACCTCAACGGCCTCCTCCTCTTCGCCATCGCGCTGGCCCTCCTCCTGGGCGTGGACGCGACCCTCTTCGGCGTGCGTTACGACGGCGATGTGCGCATGATCGCGCTGGCCATCCTCGTTTCCTACACCACCTTCTTCACCCTGGGCTTCGCGCTCGCGGGCCTGACCCCCAGCGTCCGTCTGGCCCAGGCCCTGGGCAGCCTTCTCTTCTTTCCCATGATGTTCCTCTCCGGCGCGTTCGGCCCCCGGGACACGTTGCCCCCCTTCCTCAAGTTCCTCTCCGACCTGAGCCCGCTGACCCACGCGACCGACTTGCTCACCGATTTCTGGGTCTCCGGCCCCGTGCCCGTGCACGACCTCTTCACCATCGGGCTCCATTCCTTCAAAGGGACGCCCTTCCTGGGCCGGACGAGGTTCGCACACGTCACCGCGGCCCAGTCCCTGGCCTACCTCCTCCTCATCGCGGGCGTGGCCGCGTTCATCGGCGTGCGCGCGTTCCGCTGGGACACGGAATCCCCCTCCCGCGGATGGCGTCCCAGCCCCCTTGCCACCCCTGAGGAGGACGCGGTCGTGTGGGTTCACAACCTCGTGAAGACCTACGGGGACGTGCGCGCGGTGGACGGCGTTTCCTTCCGCGTGCGGCCGGGCGAGATCTTCGGCCTCCTCGGGCCCAACGGCGCGGGCAAAACCACCACTTTGGAGATCATCGAAGGGATCCGCACTCCCGACCGGGGCGACGTGCGCGTCCTCGGCCTCTCCCCCCACCGGGACGCGGACACCCTGGTCCACCGGGTGGGCATCCAACTCCAGGAAGCGGAGTTGCCCCGACGCCTGAAGGTGCGCGAACTCTTCACCCTCTTCGCGGCCTGGTACGATCGCACCCTGCCCATCGATGATGTGCTGAACACCCTGGAACTCCAGGACCAGAGCCAGACTTTCTTCGGCAAACTCTCCGGCGGGCAGAAGCAACGGGTCTTCGCGGGGCTGGCCCTCATCAACGACCCGGACCTCATCTTTCTGGATGAAATCACTACGGGCCTGGACGCGCACATCCGCCGGCGGATATGGGCCTTCCTGCGGGATCTGCGTCACCGCGGGAAAACCATCCTCCTCACCACCCACTACCTGGAGGAAGCCCAGGCCCTTTGCGACCGGGTCATCATGCTCGACCGGGGACGCATCGTGGCCGAAGGCGCACCCGATGTCCTCATTCACCAACTGGGTATGGGCTTCCGCCTGGAGGTGGAGTTGCCGGACCGCGCGGTGGTTCCCGAGGATGTCCTGCAATCCCTGCCCGGCGTGAGCCAGTGGATCCGGGAGAACGGCACGCTCACCCTGTACCTGCGTGAGCCCACGGACACGGAACATGTGCTGCGCGCGTTGCGGGTCCACGGCATCGGGTATCGGGGGCTGAAAGCCCAACCCGCGACCCTGGAAGATGTGTTCCTGGTGTTGACAGGACGGGAGAATGAGGGCATGATTGAACCGATCAACAACTCGCACCACAACGCTCACTGACCGGAGGCGTCACATGGACCGTCCATCCATCTCACCGGAGGAAGCCCGGGAGGCGTTGGACCTCATCGACCGCACGACCCAGCACATGCGCCGCTCCCTTGCGCACGGGGGCGCGCCCTACTTCCTCCTCATCTGGGGTGTGGTGTGGATGCTGGGGTTCGGTGCCACACACTTCCTGGGCCCGGATTCCCCTACTGTGGGGCTCATTTGGATGGTGTTGGACACCATCGGCATAATCGCGTCCTTTGCTGTCGGCTGGTGGATCAGCAAACAGATGCGCAGTCCCCGCTACGGGGCCACGGTCGGGATCTACTGGCTGGCCTGGATCGTCTACGGCGCGTTAATTGTCTACTTCGCTCACCCCCAGAGTGGGAATCAGTTGTCCATGCTCGTCGCGCTCCTGGCCATGTTCGGCTACGTGACAACGGGCATCCTCTACCGGAGCAGGTTTCTGACGGGGCTGGGGCTGGTGATGACAGGCCTTATCCTCGCGGGTTACTTACTCTGGCCCGCGTATTTCAATCTGTGGATGGCGGTGTTGGGCGGGGGGAGTCTCATCGCCGCGGGCGTGTACATCCTGCGGTTCTGGAGGTGACGGATGGCCCGGTTCGACCCACTCATCCACCAGCCCATCCGCCTGCGCATCATGGCCGCGCTGAACGCGCTGCCCGAGGATGCCCAACTGGACTTTTCCGCTCTGCGCAACATGTTGGATGTGACCGACGGCAATCTGGCCACGCACCTGCGCAAGTTAGAGGATGCCGGTTACATCGCGGTGGAGAAGACGTTCGTGGGACGCCGACCGCGCACGTACATCGCGCTCACCCCCCAAGGCCGCCAGGCCTTCGCGGAACACGTCCAGGCCCTCCGGGAAATCCTGGGAGAAGGGGAGTAACCCCCTCCCCAGTAACCTCCATGCAGTAGCCGTATACATGGCGAGTTTGCCTCCGATGCGGGGCCTGTGGTACACTTTTCTCCCAGCCCCAATATTCCGAATCAGGTCTGCCGGGAGGCTCGGATGGCAATCCTGTCACGGGGCCATCGAAAGATGCCCCAAGAGGATGGTATCACCCTGGCCCCCGGCATCTTCCTATATTTCGCCCGCGCTACTTTTCCCGTTCCCTTGTGAAGGTGCCGTATCTCGGTTTCTGGTATACTAAGGAAAGCATCCGGGCTGTTGCAGAAGCGCTGCTTGAGGGAAAAATCATGAGCAGGATTGCCCAACATGGAATGAAGCCAACATCGGGGACGCGGTGCAATCACAGGAGATGAGCGATGGTCACCAAACAGGATCTGATCCGAATCGAACCCTACCTCTACGAAATCCCCAAATCCTACCGCAAGGACATGCGCGTGCCCGCACGCTTTTACGCGGATGCCGTCCTCCTGGAAAAGGCTCTGCAGGACCGATCCCTGGAACAACTGGTGAACACCGCGACCCTGCCCGGGGTGGTCAAATGGGCCTTGGCTATGCCCGACATCCACCAGGGCTACGGCTTTCCCATCGGCGGCGTCGTGGCCACCCAACTCCCCCACGGCGTCATCTCCCCCGGCGGGGTTGGTTATGATATCAACTGCCTGGCCGGGGACACCATCGTCCTCCATCGCCACGGATACACCCGTCGCATTGACCACATGGCGGATCATTGGCGTAATGAGCGCTTGACGTGTTTCCGTCTGGAGGAGGACCAGATGGACACGGCGAAACCCGTCCTCTGGTTTGGCCGTCCTCCCCACGCTCCTGTCCTGCACATGGTCACCGAAACGGGCCGCGACATCACTGCCACCGCGGATCATCCCTTCTGGACACCGGATGGCATGGTGGATGCGGGCGATTTGCGTCCGGGCGATCGGGTCGCCCTCTACCCCTTTGACGGGGTCCCGTATGAGCCGCCATCGGACGAGGTGATTGTGGACGAGGATAGCCTACGCGCGTTTTTGCGTACCTGGGGCAAGGGGAGCGCAGGAAACGCGGTTGCCCAAATCATCAACGTTCTCAAGAAACGGGGACTTCTGCCCTTGCGCTATTCCTCTCCGGCCTTGCCCTTCCTCATCAAACTGCTGGGCTACATCTTTGGCGATGGCGCCATCTACGTCCAGCGCGGGGGCAAGGCGATTGTGGCCTTTTACGGGAAGGCCGCGGATTTGGAGGACATCCGCCGGGACGTGCGGGAGGTGGGCTTTACGCCCAGTCGGGTCTACACCCGTCGGCGGACCCACGCTATCCGCACCACGTATGGGACGTACACGTTCGATCACACGGCCGCGTGGTTCAAAGTGTCCAGCACCGCGCTGGCCGCGCTCCTCGCGTACCTGGGAGCACCTGTGGGGGCCAAGGCGCGTCAGGCCTATGATGCGCCCGCGTGGCTGGACCAAGCCCCGCGCTGGCAGAAGCGCCTCTTTTTAGCCGCGCTGTTCGGCGCAGAACTGAGCCGACCTCAACCCGTGTCTGGACACGGCTACAACCTGGCTGCGCCTGTGCTCTCCATGAACAAGCGCGCGTCTGTGGCGGAAAGTGGCCACGTCTTCCTGGAACACTTGGCCCAGTGGCTGGCCGAATTCGACATCCAGACCCATCCCATCCAAACTCGAACAGAACAGACCAATCCGGACGGTGAACCCTCCATTCGAATGCGGTTGGTCATCTCCGCGGAGCCGGAGAACCTCATCCGGCTGTGGGGGCAGGTAGGATACGAGTACAACCGGGAACGCGGTTTCTTGGCCGCGGTCGCGGTCCATTATTTGCGAACAAAGCAACGCCACATTGCCGAACGAGAGCGCACGGCCGAACAGGCTCGCAACCTGGCCCGTGACGGCGTTCCCTTACGGGAAATCGTGACAACGTTGGAAGGTCCCATTGCCAATCGGCGTTTCATTGAGCGTTCTATCTACGGCGGTAGATCAAGCTCCCCGCGAGTTGCCCAAACTTTCCCCACTTTTCAGGATTTTCTAGCAGAAGTCACCGCGGGGCTGGGGACCAGCGGTATGGTCTGGGACCGCATCGTGCGTATCGAGGAAATCCCCTATCAGGGGCAGGTGTACGACTTCACCCTGGACCACCCCGATCACAACTTTGTGGCCAACGGCTTTGTTGTGTCCAACTGCGGCGTCCGGCTGTTGGCTTCGGAACTCTCCGAAGAGGAGGTGCGGCCTTACTTGGAGGATCTGGCGACCGCGCTTTATCACTATGTGCCCAGCGGCGTGGGGGTCAAGGGCTTCCTCCGCCTGAAGAACAAGGAACTGGACCGCATCATGGTGGAGGGCGCACGCTGGGCCCTGGAGCGGGGCTACGCCCGGCCCGAGGACCTGCTCCACACCGAGGAGGGCGGATCCATGAAAGGCGCGGACCCGAGCAAGGTGAGCAAGAAGGCTCGGGAGCGGGGCCGGGCCCAGGTGGGGACGTTGGGCGCGGGCAACCACTTCGCGGAATTGGACGTGGTGGACGAGATCTTCGACGTGGAAGTCGCGGCCGCGTTCGGCCTCTGGCCCGGCCAGGTGGTCCTGCAAATCCACTGTGGCAGCCGGGGCTTCGGCCACCAGATATGCACGGACTACGTCCAGAAATTCCAGAAAGCCATCCACAAGTACGGCATCACCCTGCCCGACCGGGAACTGGTGTGCGCGCCCTTCGATTCCCCGGAGGGACAGGACTACTTCGCGGCCATGGTGGCCGCGGCCAACTACGCGTGGACCAACCGGCAACTCCTGGCGCACCAGGCCCGTCAGGCCTTTGAGGAAGTGCTCAAGGGCAAAGTCGCGGACTACGACCTGCGCCAGGTGTACGACGTCGCGCACAACATCGCCAAGAGGGAAGTGCACGACATCGACGGTCGCCCCACCGAAGTGCTGGTCCACCGCAAAGGCGCGACGCGCGCGTTCCCACCCGGCCATCCGGCCATCCCGGAGGATTACCGGGACTACGGCCAGCCCGTCCTCGTGCCCGGCTCCATGGGCACCGCGTCCTGGGTCCTCGTGGGCACACCCACCGCGATGGAGAAGACCTTCGGCTCCTCCTGTCATGGTGCGGGCCGCATGTTGAGCCGTCGCGCGGCCACCCGTCAGGTCCGGGGCCAGGAGCTCATCCGGGAGCTGGGCGAGCGCGGCATTGTCGTGCGCGCGGGCAGCATGCGGGGTGTGGCCGAGGAAGCGCCCTTCGCGTACAAGGACGTGGACCGGGTGGTGGAAGTGGTACAAGGAGCGGGCATCGCGCGCAAAGTCGCGCGACTCCGGCCCATCGCGGTAGTCAAAGGGTAGGACCAACCTCTCACCATCATCGACTCAGGAGAACCTATGTCTCGCGAACGTCCCATCGAACACCTACGAACCATCCTCCGCCGCATCGACGGGCGGGGGTACAAAGCCTACAAAGAAATCCAGGGCGTCTACCAGGCGCCGAACTTCCGACTTTACATCGACCATGTCCAGGGCGACCCCTTCGCGGCCCCCTCCCGGCTGCGTGCCTTCGTTCCCCACGCCGTGGCCCAATTCCCGCCGGATCTCTACGCCAACCCCATCCGGCGGGTAGCCCTGGCCGACTACATCAACCGAGTCTTCGCCAACGTCGCGCGCCGTCTGGAACAACGGCTGGGGTCGGGCAAATCCGGGCTCATCGCCATCGATCGTCCTGGGCAAGAAGTGCTCCCACGCACCGCGGTCATCGTGCGGGATGAGGGGATTGAAGCCCGGTTCTTTGTGGGACTGCCCGCGGCCGGACGGCGCATCCTGGGGCACAAGGCCGAAATCCTCCTCTTGCAGAATGTCCCCCTGATCGTGCGCCGGGCCATGCTCTTTGCCTCCCTCACAGAAGAGAAACTCCGGCGCCATGTGGAAACCGTGGAGGACGCGGAAGCCCTGCGCGCGATGCTGCCCCAACTGGGATTGGTCGCCTTTGTGGCCGATGGTGCCATCCTGCCCCGACGGTCGGGGGTGGATCCCAGACCCTTGCGGGAGGGACTGGTCATTCCCTTCGAAAGTCCACCGGAACTCCGGGTGACCGTGGAACTCCCCAATCGGGGGAAGATCACGGGCATGGGCATTCCCCGGGGCATCACCCTCATCGTGGGCGGAGGGTATCACGGCAAATCCACCCTCCTCAACGCGCTGGAATTGGGCGTCTACAACCACATTCCCGGGGACGGCCGGGAATTCGTGGTCACCGACCCGCGTGGGGTCAAAATCCGGGCCGAAGATGGCCGGAGGGTGGAAAAAGTCAACATCTCCCCCTTCATCAACAACCTCCCCTTTGGCCGGGATACAACCCAGTTCAGCACCGAAGACGCGTCCGGGTCCACCTCCCAAGCCGCGAACATCATGGAAGCCCTGGAAGCCGGCACCACCCTGCTCTTCGTGGACGAGGACACCGCGGCCACCAACTTCATGATCCGGGATCACCGAATGCAGGAACTGGTGGCCAAGGAGAAGGAGCCCATCACCCCCTTTGTGGACAAGGTGGGCCAGCTGTACGAAGAACTCGGAGTGAGCACCATTTTGGTCATGGGTGGGTCGGGGGACTACTTTGACGTGGCCCATCGGGTCATCATGATGGACGAATATCGGCCGTACGACGTGACCGAACGGGCCAAAGCCATTGCCGAAAAGTACCGGACCGAACGCAAACCCGAGGGGGGAGACCATTTTGGTGAGGTGACCCCTCGCATCCCCCTGCCCCACAGCTTGGACCCGTCCAAGGGCAAACGGGAGGTGAAGATCACGGCCAGAGGGGTAAAGACCATCCTCTTCGGCCGGCATGAGATCGACCTGAGCGCGGTGGAACAGCTGGTGGACCCCAGCCAACTGAACGCGATCGGCCAGGCCCTCTACTACGCGCGGGAACGGTACATGGACGGCCAGCGCACCCTGCGCGAGATATTGGACGCGGTGGAACAGGACATCCTCACCCACGGCTTGGACGTGATCGACGTGCGCCCCATGGGGGATTACGCGTACTTCCGCCGGTTTGAGCTGGCCGCGGCCCTGAACCGCTTACGCACCCTCCAAGTCAAACAAAAACGGTCGACCGAGTGACAACCCCGGCCGCCCTTGGCAGGAGGCCGGGGGCCTCGCCCCGGCCCGGAGGAGAGTTTTGTGTGCGTGGAGGGTGAAACTCACCACGCACATCAAACTGCTTTCTCCGGGGAGAAATCAAAAAGGCCCATCCTCAGTGGATGGTGGTCAAGTACTTCGCGGCGACCCAGCCCCGGCGTCCGTTCCGGTCCTCCACGGGCACCCAGAGGATCCCATCTGCCAGGACGGAGGGACCGATCACCCGGACCACTTCCCCCTCCTGGAGCACACCGATGATGGGGCCGTTGGGCTCCTGGCGCAAGAAAAGTCCCGGCCCGTGGGTGCTCACCCGGGCCATCCACGGGGTCGGCGTGGGGGTGGGCGTGATGGTCGGGGTGGGGGTGAAGGTGGGCGTGGGCGTCGGAGTGCATGTGGCTGTGGGCGTCGGGGATGGTGTGGGCGTGGCCGAAGGGGTCGGCGTGGCCGTCGGCGGAGGAGGCACCTGCGTTCTTTCCTGGACGGGGGTGGGGGTAGGTGTGAAGGTCGGGGTTGGCGGGACTTTCGGGTCCAGCTTGATGACCGGGATCACCACCACATCCAACCCGACCGGGCGCTGCAAACGACGGCCCACCGCCTCCTGGAGCGCCACGGCCTGGTCATAGCGCAAGGGGTGGGAGGCCTGGACCTGGATGTGAATGAAGAGCGTCCCATCCCCCTTCTCCTCCCATGTGTAATCCACGATGGGTGCGCCTAACACCTCCTCCACGCCCGAACGGACGGCCACATCCACCTCGTGGCGCAGCTGGGCCCGTTCCCACTCCTGGGTGGTCAACCAGACCAGGGGGACAACGATCAGCGCGAAGAGGAGGGTCAACCCGACCAGGCCGCGCCAGAACACCTGTAAGCGCACGCTGGACCAGATGTGGGGTCGGAAGCCCACGAGGAGGAAGATGAGCCCTCCCGCGCCCGCGACGGACACCATGTTCGTCAGGTAGAGGAGGAACGCCCCGGCCGCGTACTCCCACTCCCTCAACGCCAAAGTGATACCCACCACACTCAGCGGGGGGACCAAGGCCACGGCAATCGCCACGCCGGGCAAGGCCTCCTGCACGTCCTTGCGGCTGAACGCGTACCCCCCGGCCAGGCCGGAAGCAATAGCCACTCCCAAATCCAGCACAGTGGGTCGTGTACGGGCCACGATCTCCGTCGTCAGCGAAGCCAAGGGGTCCACCCAGGTGACCAGGGCGCTCAGGGCCACCACCAGACCGATGCCCTGGAGCGTCCGGGCAATGGCCCGCCGGACCAACCGTTCATCCCCCAGCACAATGCCCAGCCCGATGGCCAAAATCGCGGTCATCAAGGGGGCCACCAACATCGCGCCGATGATCACCGCGGGGCTGTTCATCAACAAGCCCAACGCCGCGATGAGCGCGGAAATGGACATGCGGATCCGGAAATCCAACCCCTCCTCGGTGCCCTCCCGCAGCCGGCGGTAGAGTTCCACCCGTTCCTGCTCGCTCAGGTTGGGGAGGAGATTGTCCACCCAGCGGAACACCTTTCGGGCCACGTTCAAAGGTCTGGGGGTGCGCCGTTTGGCAATGGCCACCGGGATGTCCGCCTCCATCGCGATGCGCCGAGGCACATCGCCCACCAGGACGCGGTGCAGGATGCTCGCCTGGGTCGCGCCGATGAAGAGGAGGTCGTACCCTTCCCGGGCCACGGTCAGGATTGCGGGCACCACCCGTTTGCCCTCCACCACCCGGGTGGTGAAGACCGGGTCTCCGTACAAGTCCCCCAACGTCTCCCGGAAAAGGTCCTCCGCGGTGGGGCCTTTGCCGCCGGAGCGGGCCGATGTCTTCACGTAGAGGACGGTCACGTTGCCGCCGGTGGCCAGGGCAAGCGACCGGGCAATCCGCACGGCTAAACGGACGTTGGGGCCGCCCGCGGTGGGCACGAGAATGCGGTAAGGCCCCGGCAAGTCCACCTGTCCCCGCACGACCAGTAAAGGCGCGGGCGGGTCATCCACCAGCGCGTCCAACGTCGAGCCCATGGGGCCCCGTTGGCCGAAGCGGGCTTCCTTGGCCCAGCGCAAGAGGAGGAGGAAGGGGTCGATTTTGTTGGCCACCTCGCGGACCGCGGTGGGCACCGAGTAGCCTCGCACGATTTCCGTGGTGACTTCCACGCCCAAGGAGGTGGCGAAGTCGGCCACTTCCTGCATGAGGAGGGCCGCGTCGGCCCGGGAGCGATGCCAGGGCTGGACGTCGAGGATGACGTGGACAAAGTGGACGGGCCGTCCCTCCTGCCGCGCCAAGGGAGCCCAAATGCCGGCCAGGGCTCGGGCATCCTCTTCGTTGGCAATGGGGATCAGGATGGGTGCTTGCTCACTCATGTGTTTCTGTCTTCCCTCACGTGGCCCCTTGGTGGACGCTCGGCCGGTCGGTGTCCCGACCTTCTGGACTGTGGTGGAACGGAGGGGTCACTCCTGCGTGTTCTCCCGCCGGAAATAGCGCCTCAGCGCGTCCTGCCACGGCGGGAGCTCGATGCCCAGGTAGGGGCCCAAGGTGTTGAGCAGGACCGCGTGTCGGGGTGGCGTGGCCGGTCGAGGCCATTGGTGGTGCTGGATGGGGACGACGGGCACGTGGCCTCGACCGCTGAGGCGCAGGATTTCCCGCGCGTACTCATACCGGGAGCAAAAGCCCGAATTGGTGAAGTGGTACACGCCGTAATGTCGGGTGCGGATCAGCCGGGCGATCGCGTGGGCCAAGTCGAGCGCGTACGTGGGGTTGCCGAACTCATCGGCCACGACGCGCAAGCGCCCATGCCGGTCCGCGGCCTGGATGATCTTGGCGATGAAGTGATGTCCCCCGTGGAAGAAAACCCACGCGGTGCGCACAATGTAGTGCCGGGGCCACAGGGAACGCACCATCTGCTCCCCGGCCCACTTGCTGCGCGCGTACGTGTTCCCCGGCCTTGGGGGGTCAAATTCCCGGTAGAAGCGTCCGGGATCCCCGGGGAAGACCTCGTTGGTGCTGATGTGTACTAAATCCGCGCCCGCGGCCCGGGCGGCCAGGGCCACGTTCTGAGCGCCCCAGGCGTTCACCGCGAAGGCCGCGTCGGGCTGGGATTCCGCGGCGTCCACCTGAGTCCACGCGGCCGCGTTCACGATCACATCCGGCTGGAAAGCTCGAATGCGTTCCACAATGGAGGGGCGGGTGATATCCCCCTCCTCCTGTCCCAGGGGAATCAGCTCGTGGTCGGTGAGGACTTCTTGAAGTGCCCGGCCCAACTGTCCGCGAGCACCGGTAATGAGCACACGCATCCGGACCTCCGTGATGCAGAGGGTTCATGTCGGGTATCGGGGTTTAGTATAACCGTCCTTCCACACCTGGGCCAATTAGGGTGGAGTGTTTTGGGTGAGAGGGGAGCTTGGTGCGGTTCTCAAGAGACGTCCGAGCAACGATCCGGCCCCCTCGCACCTCCGTAGAGGAACGGATTTGCCCCTCCTTCGTACCTGTGTTATGCTAGCCCCGTCGGACGTGGGAAAGTGCACAGAATAGAGCCCAGGGCAGTGGTAGTACTTCTTCGGAAGGAAACCCTCGTCAGCGTGGTCCCTTTCCTGAGCACTTCCCCGACGCACACCCATTTCTAATGGGGTTATCGGCTCTATGTCGTCCCCCAAACCGTAAGTTCTAGAAGGAGAAGTTGCAATGAGTGAACGTGTTACTGGACGTGTGAAGTGGTTCAATGCGAGCAAGGGGTATGGATTTATTGCTCGCGAAGGAGAGCCGGATGTCTTTGTTCACTATTCGGCGATCATGGGCTCTGGCTACCGGACACTGGACGAGGGTGAGTTGGTGGAATTCACCATTGTGGAAGGCCCGAAGGGTCTTCAAGCTGCCGAAGTCGTCCGACTTGGGCAGGGTTAAATCCCCCAAGAACTCGCAAGGCCCCGCCGGATGGCGGGGCTTTTTTTGTTGGAGAACGCGGACGACCCCGTCCGCCACCCCCATCTGTTCGTCCACCCAAAGGACCATCGTCCACCGCCTAGGCCCCATCCTGTCCAATTTCCAGGGATAAGCACCTCTTTCCCTAGGACTAACGGGTTCGGTTGGGGGGAGAACTAACGCTTGGGCACGTGCGTCATTATAATTAGAGGAGATCTGTGTTCTTTCCGGACATGGGACGATTTGTGGCTCTACGCGGAGAAGGGCATGCGTTGACGTCTTCCCGGAGAAATGGAGAGTGGGGAACGACCGCCGACGAAAGACGAACGACCACCGACCACCGACGAAAGACCGCCGACGAACGACGTGGGATGATGTCGCCAGGCCGCTGCTTCAAAGTCCCAGGAGATGAGCGAACTAGAGCACTCGAACAACATGCGACGATCCACAGGCCCAAACAACGTCGTATGAGACGAAAAGCCCATCCCCATACCACCGGATGATGAGGTGGACACTGAATGGTTCATTATTTCACAACGTATCGCTGGCTGTGGACATGGAGCCTGCTCCTGATCATCGGCTCTGTGTTGCTGTTTGGCCTTGCCTTTCCAGGGGCTGAAGCCGGGAAACCCCTGGCCCTTACCCCATACCCAACGCCAAAAAACGACCCCATGACCCTGGTCCGATACCCGGGCATCTACGCGGTGGACTTCTGGTGGGGTCTGGATCCCGAACACTATCACCTGGTGGGCGCCCTTTACAACGCCATGAACTGGTCCTCCATCGAGCGCCAACGGGGGCAATACGACTGGTCCCTGGTGGACCGCTGGTTGGACTTCCAACTGCGCTCGGGCAAAGTGGGAGGACTGCCCATCAGCACCTTCAACGGCCGCTGCTGCGGCGGTATCAACGCGCTGCCCCCCTACCTGCGCACAGGGGACGCGGTCATCCAAATCACGCGCGACTGGTACATCCCCAACTACTGGAGTCCTACCTACCGGGAGGCTTACCGGAACTTCATCTTCGCTTTGGGAGAACGGTACCGCAACGACCCCCGGTTGGAGTGGGTAGCCATTGCCACCGGCATCTACGGGGAAACCCGGGCCGCGGACTACCGGGACATCGACGCGCTCCGCCAAAAGGGCATCACCAGCCAGATGTGGGTTGAGTACGCGAACCAGGTGGCCGACTGGTACTTGGAGGCGTTCAGCGAAAACGGTCAACTGAAAAAAGTCCTCCTCCAACAAGCGGCCACGTACACGTTCAGCCCCCAAGAGCGAACGGCCATTCAACTGCACGCGGTGCAGAACGGCATCGGGCTCTCCCTGAACAGCCTTCTCCCCCAACAGGAAGGGGCCTACTACGGTGAAAACGGCACCTGCAACCTCTGCGGCCTGTACGACGTTCCCACCCTTTACCAGGAACAAGTGCCCCTCGCGTTCGAGACCTACAAAATGCTGCTGTGTAACGACACCTTTGTCTACTGGGGCATCCTGAACGGGTTGGACAAACACCCTACCTACTTGCGTCTGAACACAGACCTCTTCTACGACGTCCCGCCCTGGTCGCCCCCGCCCGATGGGAGCCGGGACAAGGTGGCCAACCTGCGCGTGTTCGCTTGGGCCTCCAAATACCTGGGCGTGACGGCTCAAACCTCTCCCAGCGCGTGGGTCGCGTTGCGGGAACACATGTACCCGGACAAACAGTGCCGGGAGACGCCTTACAAGGACAACCCCGACAAGCCCGACTGGGGTAACTTCTACATGTACCTCCAGCAGGACGACAGCGTGCCGGGAGGACGCACACTCCCCCGGACCAATGACCCTTCTGTCATCCACATGGCCTACCACTATCACCCCTATGACCCCCTCCTCCCCCCGGGGCCGGAGGGGTACAACACCCGTCGCACCGATCAGGCCAGCGGAAACCCCTACATGTGGTTCAAGGTGGATGACGCGTTCCTCTTCGGCGGACAGCACACCGTCACCGTCACAGTGACATACCTGGATGTGGGCACAGATACCTGGGAACTCCGATATGACGCCGCGGGAGGCCCCAAAGTCGCCAGGCCTTTGGGGAGCTCCCAACCCTTCGTGCAGAAGCACAACACCAAACAATGGCGCCAAGCCGTCTTCGTCCTGCCCGACGCGCATTTTGCCAACCGCCTCCGGGGAGGAAGCGACTTCGTCATCGACTGCCGAAACGACGGCGATGAGTACATCCACATGGTGGACGTCTCGCGGCCGGGCGTCTCGCCGGGGCCACTCCCGCTGCCCAGCCCGTATCCCACTCCCACCCCTACACCGCCCAACCGGGTTCACGTGAACATCCCCTACCTGGACCGTCCCCCCACCCTGGACGGGCTCCTGGGGGAATGGACGTTCAAGTACCTGGCCCAACTGAACATCGAAACCGCCCAAACCGTCTTCGAACATCCCCCCACCTCCCCCCAAGACCCGAACATCGCGCTGTGGGCCGGATGGAGGGAGGATGGGCTCTACATCGCCGCGCGCATCACCGACACCACCCGCATCGCGGATAGCGCGGACGTGTGGCGGGACGACTCGCTGGAGCTGGGCATTGACGGCTCCAACGACGGGGAGACGGACTGGTACCGGGATGACCGCCAATACACCATCGTGGTGGACGGCCGCGTGGCCCGCTTCGGCCTCTCCACCGATGAAATCCAAGTCGCGCGCAAGACCGACGCGTTGGGCTGGACCGTGGAAGTCTTCATCCCCGCGATCCGCTTCGGCAACGGACAACCCCTCTCCACGCAGAGGGAAATCGGCTTCACCTTCGCGTATCACGACGATGACGACGGAGGCGATTGGGATACCTATCTCGTCTGGATGGGGGACAGCACCAACGACCGCACCTATGCCTGGGCGACCCTGCACCTGGTCCGGGGGGACGTGCCCACGCCCACCCCTACCCCCACCATCACGCCCACAGCTTCGCCCACGCCCACCCCAAACCCGGAAGCCCCCCACACCCTCGCTGTCCCCTATATCGCCCACCCCACCACCGACGGACGACCGGAGGAGTGGGATGCCCCCCTGGCCGTGTTGGACCGGACAACCGCGGACACGGTCTTGGGCGTGCCAACGCGCGACGATGACCCGCGCATGTACCTGTATGTGAGCTGGAACGAGGAAGGCCTGCACTTCGCGGGGACCATCTCCGACACCCAACACGTGGCCGACAGCCCCTACATCTGGCAGGATGACGCGGTGGAGCTGGGCATCGACGGCCTATACGACCACTCCCCCCACTGGTACGAGGACGACCACCAGTTCACCATCGCGGTGGATGGACGGGTGGCCTACTTCGGGAACCCAACGACCGTGATCACCCCCACCGTCCGCACCGTGCCGGGCGGCTGGGCCTTTGAAGTGGACATCCCTCTCTCCGTCCTCCACCTCGACGCGCTCCGGCCCGGACAGGTCATCGGCTTCACCTTCTCCTACCACGATGACGACGACGGGGGGAACTGGGACAGTTACCTCGTATGGGCCGGCAGCCGCACAAACGACAGCAACGAGAACTACGGACGGCTCATCCTGCAGACCGGTGACGACAGCCCCGTCACTCCCGTGCCTGCCACTCCCACACCGACCCGCACACCCACGCCCACCTCCACGTGGACCCCGACGGCCACGCCCAGCCGAACGCCAACGCCCACGCGGACCCCGACGGCCACAAACACACCGACCGACACACCAACGCCCACGTCCACCCCTACGTGGACGCCCACGGCCACATCCACACCCACTCCGACGGCCACACCGTCGCCCACACCCACGGCCACGCCCACCGCCACGTGGACACCCACACCTACGGCCACCCACACCCCTACGCCCACACCCACGTCCACCCCGACGCCTACGGCCACCCACA
>JAADDB010000312.1 GCA_013154135.1 Chloroflexota bacterium | reverse complement strand
TCCGTCCAGGTCGGGAAGGATTTCACCTGCGCCCTGTTGACCAACGGTTCGGTCCGCTGTTGGGGCCACAACAACCACGGCCAGTTGGGCATCGGTTCGAAGGAGGACCAGCATCGACCGGTTACGGTCCAACGGCTCTCACACATCAAGGACATTGGCCTGGGCGCGCAGCATGCCTGTGCCGTGGCTGAAGACGGAAGTGTGTATTGTTGGGGGGCGAATGGGTTCGGGCAAATTGGGGATGGCTCCCTGCGAGAGCGCCTCAGCCCCGTGCGGATAAACCTGCCGGGACCGGCCACCCACGTCACGGGAGGCGTGTACCACACGTGTGCTCGCCTTCAAAACGGTCAGGTGTGGTGTTGGGGGAGTAACAGCCAGGGGGAACTCGGGAATCCCTCCGCGGACGTGTGGAGCAAAGTGCCCGTCCGTGTGCAGGGGTTGAACGGCCCGGCCTCCGATGTGGATGCAGGTGGACTCACCACGTGTGCAGTGGTCCGCGGGGGCGTCCGATGTTGGGGGTTTAACATGTACGGCCAGGTCGGGGATGGAACGTACCGGTCCCGCGCCACCCCTGTTCCTGTTGTCGGTGTGAACGCGGGGGCCAAGAGGGTACACGTGGCCTTTGACCACGTGTGCGTGCAGATGGATGCAGCCCACGGGGACCGCGTTTTGTGCTGGGGAAGTGACGCGTACGGTCAACTGGGACGCCGCCGGGATCTGCGCTGGACACGCCCCATCCCGTTGGGGGAAACACCACCTCCGTACGTGCAATCCGACCACACTACCGGCCGGGTAGGCAGTGTGTTCACGCTGGTGGGGGCCAACTTCCCGACTTCGGCCCATGGCCGTGTCATCATCAACGGCCGGACCGTTCTCACGTCCCTCCCCGTTGGCGAGAGCGGCCAAGTGCGTTTCTTTGTCAACTCCCAGGGAGCCGACCCCGGGGATTACGTGGTTGTGGTGCAGGTGGGCTCCAAACGCGCCGCGGTAGTCCTCCGGTTGACCCGGACCGGCGTGAAATACCCGGGCGAGGGAGGGGGCATCACCGTCCGGGTGCCCTCGCACAGCGCCCGACACTTCCACCGCCAGCATATGCCCCACGTTGTCCGATGAGAAAACGCATCTCCTCCCGGAAAACGGCCTTGGGTGGGTGGTAGGCCGAACCACTCGCGGTCCACCACCCACCCAAAACGCTTTTCCGACGCCACGCTTAGCTCCCCCTCAAATTGGCGCGGAATCCTCATATCCCCTATCATTTAAGCCGACTTATCATTTTGGCCCACTTACATAGCCGCGTGTTATCGGCTCAGGGAGGAGGGAAGATGGGAACAACCAAGGAAAACGGGGACGCGTTTGCCCACGCGTTCCGGGACGCGCTGGGGCAGATCTGTCACGCGTCCATGCGCGCGTACTGGCGGTACATCAAAGCCCAGGGTTTGACCCTCCCCCAGATGTTTGCTCTGCGCTACATCCGACACAAGGGGCCGTGTAACATCTCCGACATCGCGCGGGAATTGGGGGTGAGCACGGCCGCGGTGAGTCAGATGCTCAACCGGCTGGTGGACCAGGGGTACATCGTGCGGCGGGAGGATCCCCGGGACCGGCGGAATAAGCAACTCCTCCTCACCGAAAAGGGGGAACACGCGTTGGCGGAAAGCACCCACGCGCAGTACCGTTGGCTGACTGAACTCGCAGCCCGCCTGACGGAGGAGGAGAAAGCGAGGGTCCTCGAGGCATTGAAGGTGTTGGGAGAGAAGATGGGAAGTGAGGAGTAACGATTGACGACTAATCCATTCTGCATCACGTGATTCTTCTCCCATATGGAGGATATCTGACCTATGCTGCGCATTATGAAGTACATGAAGCCTTTTCTGGCCATGCTCGTTCTGGCCGTTGCGTTGCTATTCATACAGGCCGACGCGGACCTGACCCTGCCCGACTACATGTCCCGCATCGTCAACGTGGGCATTCAGCAAGGCGGGGTGGAACACGCGGTCCCCGAGGCCCTGCGCCAATCCACCATGAACCACCTGTTCCTCTTCCTCACGCCGGAGGAACAGGAGATGGTCAAGGCCCACTACACCCTGGTGGACGCGTCCTCACCCGACTACGAGACCTACCTGGAACGCTACCCCGCGTTGGCCGAGGAACCCATCTACGTGCTCCGGGACAGCGACGAGGCCACCATCCGGCAACTGGAGCCGGTGATGAGCAAGGGGTTGCTGGTGGTCTTTGGCCTGGAAATGGTCAAGTCCAACCCGGAGATGGCCCAAAAACTCATGCCCCAGGCCACATTCGACCTGAGCAAGCTGCCCCCAGGCACGGACATCTTCACCCTGATGCAGCGCATGCCCTTTGACAAGCGCCAGGAGATCGTCCAGTCCATGACCGCGCGCTTTGCCGCAATCGGCGGGGAGAAGGCCATGATCCAGGCGGCCGCGCGCGCGGTCCGGGCCGAGTACGAGGCCCTAGGCATGGACACCGCGGCCATCCAGAACCGCTACATCCTGCGCACCGGGGGCATCATGCTCCTCATCGCGCTCATCGCCGCGGTGGCCACCATCGCGGTGGGCTTCCTGGCCGCGAAGATCGCCGCGGGCCTGGCCCGGGACTTGCGCCGCTACCTCTTCGAGCGGGTAATGCGCTTCTCCGCCGCGGAACTGGACCGCTTTTCCACCGCGTCCCTCATCACCCGGGCCACCAATGACATCACCCAGGTGCAAACCGCGATGGCTATCATCGTGCGCCTCGCGTTCTACGCGCCCATCATCGGCATCGGCGCGATCATCCACGCGCTCCAGAAGAGCCCCTCCATGTGGTGGACCATCGCGCTGGCGCTGCTGGTGCTCATCGGCATGATCACGGTGGTCTTCTCCATCGCGGTGCCCAAATTCAAGGTCATCCAGCGGCTCGTTGACCGCCTCAACCTGATCCTGCGGGAAAACCTCACAGGCATGATGGTCGTGCGCGCGTTCAACCGTGAGAAGTACGAGGAGGAGCGCTTTGACCGCGCGAACGTGGAACTCACCCGGATCAACCTCTTCGTCAACCGGGTCTTTGTGGTGATCATGCCCGTGATGATGCTCGTGCTGAACGGGGTCATGGTCCTCATCCTCTGGGTGGGCGCGCACGAGGTCGCGCAGGCCACCATCCGCGTTGGGGATATGATCGCGTTCATGCAGTATGCGATGCAGGTGGTCTTCGCCTTCCTCATGCTCTCCATGCTCTTCATCCTCATCCCCCGGGCCGATGTGTCCGCGAACCGGGTGGCCGATGTGCTGGAGACCGATATCACCATCCAGGATCCCCCCGATCCCAAGCCCTTCCCCCAGCCCTTCCGGCCCTCTATTCGGTTTGACCACGTCTACTTCCGGTACCCGGACGCGAA
>JAADDB010000272.1 GCA_013154135.1 Chloroflexota bacterium | reverse complement strand
GGAGTTGTTGTTGGGGAGAGAGAGCTGCACCCGGGCGGCGGAGGAGTCTGGGGTGGGGGCGGTGGCGTCTTCGTAGTCGGCAGCCTGGTGGACGGTGGTGGCGCTGTTGGGGTCGGTGGGATCGGTGGGGTGGTTGTAGCCGCTGGCGGGGCGGAGGTCGTGGGAGAGGGTGACGGTGCCCCAGTCGGCGGGGAGGTAGAGGGTGTAGTGACCGCTGGCGTCGGTCTGGGTGGTGCGGGTGTGGCCCTGGTCGTCGCTGAGGGTGACGGTGACGTCGGGGATGCCGGGTTCGTCGCCGTTTTGGAGGGCGTCGTTGGGGGTGCCGTCATCGGAGGTGGCGGGGTCGGTGTCGTAGCCGGTGTCGTCGAAGACGGTGCCGGTGATGCGGGAGCCGTGGAAGAGGGCGAAGTCCTGGTTCGTAACGTCCTCGTCGGTGAGGGTGAGCGAGCGGCTTCCCTCCTCGGGGCTTACGAAGATCCATCCGGAGGGCGGGGTGGGGGTGATGTCGGTGGGGTCGTCGTTGTCGTCCACGATCAGGGTGTAGTCTCCCGGGGGAACCGCGCTAAAGGCGTAGGCGCCGTCACCAGGATCCACCTGGAAGATCCGGAGAACCGAACCGTCCTGGATCAGCTTGACGTAGGCGGTTGTCCCGTCGGACCAGTCCTCGCCGGCGTTGCGGTTGGCGTCGGGCTCGAGGTCGTGGTAGAGGGAGCCGGAGATTACGAAGCCGTTATTGTACCGCCCCACGCTCGTAGTCCTGCCATCAAAGTCGTCGGTGTCCACGGTCAGAAGCGCACCGTTGCATCGTCCTTGCGCATCGCCGCTCGTGGTTTTTTCCCAGCAAGCACTCGCATCCGCGTCGATGCCATTGGGGGTTAGGCTAATGCTTTGCCCATTGGCAACATCGTTAAGACCGGTACCGTCCGTGCTCGGGGACCTGTATTGATATGTATCGTCCCAAATGCCTGGAATTGGCGGGGGGTCAACGGCATTCCCCCGGTCATAGGCCACGTAGTCCACGAGGCGGTTATCCGCATCGAAAAGTTCAATATCATCACCATCATTGTTTAGCGAAGTTTGTAAACCCAGCCAGATCTGGACCGAGGCACCGGGTGCGTTCTTCCCACTACCCGGATCTCCAACCCAAATCACCGCGTAAGCTCCGGGGTTGAGGATGCCGCTTAATGTTTCATCAATGCTTTCTTGCGTTCCGGCAAGCAGATCCCCATCGCCGATGCGCCATCCAGAAAGGTCTACCGCCTCCGTTCCGGCGTTATAAAGCTCGATAAACTCGTCGTTGTCGGCAGCAGACCGCCCACCTGACTCGTCGTATAGCACCTCGTTGATGACGACCACGCCCGCAAACGGCGATTGCTCGTGTACAACCTTGTTGGGCCCAAACTCCGAGGTGTTCCCATCACTATCGGTAGCGATGGCGGTTACGAAGTCGCCGGGAACAAGGGAGACCGAATCGGGGATGGCAACGGCGCAGGCAAAGGTCCCGTTGCTGCCCAGGGTCACGGTGCAGGTGTCCAGGTACCAGTGTCCTTCGCCGTGGGGTTGACTCTGGCTGTCGCCGGCGATCACCTCGCCGTCGTTGGTGGGGGCGTCATCGTCGGCCTTGTAGACCTCGATGGTCATCTGCTGGCCGTCGTAGGTGGTGGTGCTGGGGGTGCCGACGTAGCCCTCGAGGGTCAGCTGGCCGTTTTCGAGGACGGCCTTGGTGAAGATGGGGTAGTCCTGTTTATCGTTGCCCCAGCTGGTGTCTTCGATGCCGTCGTTGGGGGTGACGCCGTCGCCGTTGGAGCTTCCCAGGACCTGCTTGAAGAGGTCGATCGAGATGCCGGCGTTGTCGTAGAAGGCGTTCTGGCTAATCGTGATGCGTTCGCCAAAAGCGACGATGCCGTGGCCGGGGGTGTCGTGGATGACGTTCTTGGTAATCAGGATGTCGCTGCCGCCGGCCCGAACGCCGCCGAGCTCGTCCTCGTTGAGGTCGGGGCTGTCGTCGCGGGAGGGGCAGTAGGTGTCGTTGCGGTCACCCTGCCCGGTCAGGGTAAGGGTGTTCTCCTCGATCAGGTAGCTGCCCCAGGCGTCGACGCCGTCGATGGCGTAGGCGGCGATGTCGTAGATGTAGTTCTGCCGGATGTTGGCGGTGGTGGCGTTGTGAATTGTAATGCCGTCGGAGCAGGCCTCGTTGCTGCCGATGTGCGCGATCAGGTTGTGGTAGATCTCGCCGGCGCCGAAGTAGACGATACCGGAGTTGCTGCTGTAGGCGACGTAGTTGTGAATGGCGTCGATGTCCATGACCGCGCCCGCGTCCTGGGTGCTTTCGGTGCCGATGCCGTACTTGGCGGAGTTGAACCAGCCGGGGTCGGAGCCGTCGGCGCGGGAGCTGAGGAAGTTCTCCTCCACCAGGACGTTCTGCCGGTTGATCTTGACGAACACCGCGGCGTCGTTGCGCATGTGGTAGATCGCCATCCGGCGAACGGTAACGTTATCGGCGTCCACGGTGAAGCCGCTGGAGCTTACGTTGGCGTTGGCGATCTCCAGCTCCGGCCCGTGATAAGGGGAAAGGGTGGTCTGGGAGACGCCGACCGGGGCGGGGGCGCTGATCTCCGCGGTGTTGGTGTCGCGGACGGTGGTGCCGTCGGCGTAGCTGTAGGCGGTGCCGTCGATGGTGGTGTAGGGGTCGGTGATGGTGAGTTCGTCATCCACCGCGCTGTCCAGGTTCTGAACGTAGACGCTCCACCACTCGTTGCCGGCGTTGCTGGCGTTGGTGGACACCGCGGGCACGAAGCGCATGTAGTTGGCGCCCTGGGTAGTAACGTCGGCGCCCTGGGTCTGGATGGCGTTGGCGTTCTGCACGAACTGGCGCAGGGAGCCTTGGGCGGTGCGGTCGTTGTTGGGGTCGTCGTCCTGGTCGTTGGTGTTGGTGACGACGTTGAAGGAGAAGCCGAAGTCGAGGCCGGTGACGTCTTGGTCGGTTACGGTGACTTTGGCTACGTGTTCGGCGGTGGAGAGGGAGGAGGCGTCGTCGGAGGTTGCGCCGTCCTTGCCACCGTAACAGGGACCGGGCTCGGTGCGGAGATAGGGGTCGTCGTAGGTGGTGCCGGCATCACTGGTAGAACCGTAGGCGTCATCGGGATCGGCGCAGAGGGCACCGGCGGGGCCGTAGGTCTGTTCGGCCCAGACGTCACCTTGATCGAAGCCGGTGTTGTAGGGATGGGAGGGGGTGAGGGTTTTGGAGTCGATGGTGAGCCAGTAGGTGCCCGGGGAAACGACGAACTGATAAGAGCCGTCGCTTTGCGTGGTGGTGGTGTCCACCAGGTTTCCATCGTCATCGTACAGATAAACGGTCACGCCACCACGGGCTACCTGGTCGCCAGAAGCATCGTTGATAGTGGTATCGCCATCGGAAAGGGCATCGCCCGCGA
>JAADDB010000186.1 GCA_013154135.1 Chloroflexota bacterium | reverse complement strand
GCCGTACGCCCCGACAGTTTGTGAACGGCGATGTGTGGTCCATGTGCGATCGCCCGGGGCTGGAACCCCCGGGCTCTATATGGGCCGAGCATCGCCACAAACACGCCGAGATGGGCGATCCGCCCCTTTACTCGTTACTCGTTATGCGTTAGGCTCTCCCCATTCCGGCCAACCTTGTCCTCCAGCCAACCCCGCTTAATCGTTACTCATTAATCGTCAATCGTTACTCCCCCCCTCACTCTACCGTGACGGACTTGGCCAGGTTTCGGGGCTGGTCCACGTCATTCCCCCGTCGGACCGCGATGTGGTAGGCCAGGAGCTGACAGGGGATGACCGTGAGCACGGGCTGGATCAAGTGGGTCGCGGCGTTCTCCGGCAGGGAGGGAATCCAGAGGACATCATCCGCCTCGGCCGCGATCCGCTCATCCCCGGCACTGGCGACCGCGATGACCCGCCCATCCCGGGCTTTGACCTGCTCTATCTGGCTCAGCATCTTCTCATACCAGGGATCGCGCGGGACAAGGACGACCACAGGGAGGTCCTCATCGATAAGGGCAATGGGGCCGTGTTTCATCTCCCCCGCGGGATATCCTTCCGCGTGGATATAGGAAATCTCCTTGAGTTTGAGGGCACCTTCCAGGGCAATGGGATATTGAATCCCCCGCCCCAGGTAAAGGGCATTGGTGGCCCGATAGTACACGTGGGCCAGCTCAGAGGCCCGTCCATCCGCCATGTCCAACGTCTCCCCCACCCAGTTGGGAAGCCGAGAAAGGAGGGAAACGTGGTCCCGGATCTGCAGAGCAGAGAGGACACCCCGCTGCTGGGCCAGGTAAAGGGCCAGGAGGTACAAGTCCACCACCGAGGTGGTGAAAGCCTTGGTAGAAGCCACGCCGATCTCCGGCCCTGCCTGCATGTAGATGATGCCGTCGCTAATGCGGGCGGCTTGACTGCCGACCACGTTCACAATCGCCCACAAGGGGACCTGCTTACGCCGGGCCTCTTCCATCGCGGCCAAGGTATCCACCGTCTCCCCCGACTGGGTAATGGCCAGAACGACATCCCCGGGAGCCAAAATGGGGTCCCGATAGCGGAATTCGGACCCGTAATCCACGTCCACAGGGATGCGCGCGATGTGCTCAATCAAGTACTTGCCCACCAGCCCCGCGTAATAGGAAGTCCCGCACGCGACGATGTGGATGCGGGTGATGGCGCGAGCTTGTTCGGGGGTGAGGTGCAGGTCCTCCAAGAGGATCTCCCCCGTGGTGAAGTTCACCCTCCCCCGAAGGGTGTCGGTGATGGCCTGGGGTTGTTCGAAGATCTCCTTTTGCATGAAATGTCGGTATTCCCCCTTGGCCGCGGCAAACGGGTCCCAGGGGATGGTGTGGACGCGCGGGGTAAAGGGCGCACCCGAGTCCAAATGCAGGTATTGGACCCCATCCGGCCGGATGATGGCCATTTGCCGGTTCTCCAAAAAGACCATGCGCCGCGTGTAAGGGAGGATGGCCGGAATGTCGGAGGCCACGTAGTTCTCCCCATCCCCCAGGCCGATGACCACCGCGCCCGCGTTTCCCAAGCGGGCTGCAATGAGGGTGTCCGGGTGATGGGGGGAGAGCACGACCACCGCGCTGGCCCCTTCCAGGCGTTGTAAGGCCTGGCGGACAGCTTGGGGAAAGGGGAGTCCCCGGTGCAGGAGGCGGTCGATGAGGTGGACGATGACTTCGGTGTCCGTCTCCGAGGAGAAGGTCACGCCCTCCCCCTCCAATTCCCGCCGCAGGGGGAGGAAGTTCTCCACAATGCCGTTGTGAACCACGACCACATCGTGCTCCGCGTCCGCGTGGGGATGGGCGTTGCGTTGGCTGGGTTTACCGTGAGTGGCCCAACGGGTATGCCCGATGCCGATGTGCCCTCGCACCGGTTGTTCGCGGACCAGCCGGAACAGGTTGTCGAGTTTTCCCACTTCACGGCGGATGTGCACGGTGCCGTTGGCATCCAGCACGGCCAGACCTGCCGAGTCGTAGCCCCGATATTCCAGGCGTCTCAACCCCTCGAGGATGAGGGAAGCGGCTTCGCGGGAGCCCACATAGCCGACAATACCACACATGGCGCACCTCCTCACGGGAATAAGGCCCCAACCCACAGGGCACCCCCACCCGGTCGCGCGGGGGTTCATGGAGGAACGGCGAGGAGGTCACCACGCGACGCAACGGGGGTGTGCAACCTCGCGGGCTAGGCCGGTTTGAATGGTGTTGGATTGGGGAAAGAAGCGGGACTTTGGACAAAGGGTCGCGGTTTGGCAAAGAAGGGATGGGCGCTTGTACCCTTTCCCGGGACAGGGACGCGTTGTGCTCGTGTGCGGTGAGGACGGGTTGTCCAAAGCCCAAAGCAACAGGGAGGATCCTGTTGACCACTGCATCCTGTTTTGTCCCCCTGGTCGCCCAAGGGTTTTGTCAGGATGCTTGGACAGCGGGGACTGGCAGGGTGGTGGCACACCCTGGGGGGCATCCGCCGATCTCTCGATTTTCCCCGGATAGTTCCGGGTTAGCCCTGCCCTGCGGCAGGGAACCCCCTCCCTCGTCAACTCCGTTTACCGGAGTCCTGGCGCTGTGTCCCCACACATGTGTTCGTTGGGGATATCACCTCCTTTCACACGCTCCATCCTGATTCACGGGCAAAACCCGGTAGCCCCCTGGCGGCGGACGGGGCCGGGGTCTAACGAGTAATAAGTAACGATTGACGATTAAAGGGCTAAATGCTGGAATGGCCCTTCGATGCCGAGCTGGCGAGAGAAAATCCCCATTGGCCGCGGACGGGGCCGCACCGCGGCGGCACGCCCACGTTCTCGCCCCGTGCCAGGTTGGTAGGGGCGGGTCTGAGACCCGCCCCTACCGGTTGTGTCCACCGATAGTGACGATTGACGATTAAGGCAGGCGCACTGCCGTGCGTCCCTACCGTTTGTGGACAGCGATGTGCGGTCATGTCCGCCTACCCGTGCCTGATTGACGGACAAAACTCGGTTGTACCTTGGCGGCGGACGGGGCCGCACCTTGGCGGGGCGACCATGTTCTCGCCCCGTGCCAGAAGAGAGTTTTGTGTGGTTTGCGGGCGGGCGAAGCCCGCCCCGCACCCTCGCAAAACAATGCTTCCCAGGAGGGTTGTGTTTGGACCAACGGCCTTGGTTAGCGAACGAGGGTTGGCAGCGTCTTGGCCGCGGACGGGGCCAGCGTCTAACGAGTAATGAGTGACGATTGACGATTAAAGGGCTAAATGCCGGGATGGCAGGCCCTATATTACATCATTTGCAGCCCACCTGCAAACCCGATTGACGGACAAAACTTGGCAGGGCCTCTCAAAAGGAACGTCTTCCCGGTGAACGGGATTCATGGGGAAGGGAGAACAACCGTTCCGGCGTCCATGGACAACAAAAAAGGCCGCGG
>JAADDB010000304.1 GCA_013154135.1 Chloroflexota bacterium | reverse complement strand
CGCATTCAGGAGGCTTACAACCGGGAGCACGGCATCGAGCCCCGGAGCATTGTCAAGGAGATCCACGACCTCACCGACCGGGTGCGGGTCGTCGCGGAGGAGCAGGCGACCTACGGTTCCGACGGGGAGTCGGTGGACGTGCACATGCTGCCCCGGGAGGAGGTCGAGCGAGTCATCGGGGAACTGGAGAAGCGGATGCAGGAGGCCGCGGACGCGCTGGAGTTCGAGAAGGCCGCGGCCTTGCGGGATCAGATCTTCGAGTTGCGGCGGATGCTGGAGGAGGCGTAGGAGATAGGGCCAAGGAGCCCCGGCCGAGTTCGCTCCTGAGGACCCCATACCGTTTCACACCCAAACGCGGCCCCGCGGTGCCGTGTGCCGAGTGGTCCTGATCCTGCTTTCGCAGGTGGGAGGCTCGGGTCGGCTTCCCGCCTTGCCCCATGGCTATCGCGTTCCACCGACGCACCCGCCTCCCGCTGAATTGGTGTTGGGTCAGGACCTTGCAAGGCAATCACGCACACCGCAGGGTACAATTCGACTATACCACACTTCAAGCCAGAGGACAAAAACGCGTTTTAGTGGCCCATGGTGCCCTTCTCCTGCCCCCGGCTCGGACGGACCCCGCTTGACACGGATTCGTTCAGGACATGTTCCCTCGTTCCTCGCACCCATCCTCCCCCAATGGGGACGTTCCCTCGCCCGCCGGACATCGAAGGGCGAACCCGGCATTCTCCCCTTTAATCGTTAATCGTCAATCGTTACTCTTTAGTCTCTGCCTCCGTCCGCGGCCAATGGGAAGCTGAATCTCGTCCGTCAATCAGACCTCATACCCTTCAAACTGTCAGCATATTGTAAGGATAAATCAACGATCACGCTTGTATAATAGATGTCGGACACTGGGATAGTGGGCCTTCCGAGCTGAACGAAAGGGCGGCCGCGTGCACATTTCCAACATATAGCCCGTTTTTCACGCTCGGTCGCAAAAGCCCCAACCATCCCGTAGTCCCGACGCCGTGTCGGGATGTAGGTTGTTCAAGGTGTTGGTAGGTACATTAGATAGGAGGAGCTAAATGTTCCGTCGGATTATTGGTTCTTGGTTTGTCCTCGTTGTTTTGGCCGTGCTCTTCTTGGGGGTGACCACACCTATCTGGGCAAATGAGATGCTATCCGCGAATAGCCCGGAAGATCTCCACATCAAGGCTGTGGATGACCCCGGGACCGACCGTTCAGACACCACGGACATCCACACGCGTGTGCAGGCCAATCCTTTGACATGTGAACCTGTTTTCTACCAGGTCATCATGGCGGATCTCAAGAAACTCGATCCGAACACCGGGACCTACACCCTTATCGGCACATCCGCGGATCGGTACAACTCCATGGGCTGGGATATCCGGACGAATTGGCTTTATGCCCTGGGGTCCTATGGGACATCTTGGGAGAATCACCTGTTGAAAATCGGCGATGACGGAGTCGCCCAGGATTTGGGTGTTCCCGTAGACCAGAATAACGAGCCCCTCTCGGGGCGGATCTTCTCGGGGGACATGGATCGAAGCGGACATTTGTACGTCCGGAGGGCAAAGGATCTCATCAAGATCGACGTGGATACGAACACCTACGAGGTCATCATCTTCTCCTCAGAGTGGGCCCATCCGGCCGTCGCGGACATCGTGTACATCCCCAGCACAAACGCCTTTTGGGGAGCTTTGAATAATGACCTCTACAAGTGGGATTTGAATACCCTCACCGTCTATCAATATCCTGACGTGGAGGGATTGCCCGATAACGCCCGTTATGGAGCGGCTTACCTGGACCAAGATGAGAACCTGTACGTCAGCAACAACGATGGGGGAGTCTATCGTATTGACGACTACCAGAGCTCTCCCAAGGCTGTCTACATCACGGATAGTGAGCCGACGAACCGGAACGACGGGGCCTCCTGTCCCTTGGCCCCTGCGCCCTTCAAGGCCGACCTTTCCCTGAGCAAAGCGCCCGAGCCTGCGACCGCGGCGCCGGGGGAAGTCATCACTTTCACCTTGACGTTGACGAACGACGGGCCCAACACGGGCACGAACGTGGAGGTGACGGATGTGGTGCCCGATGGGTACACGTACGTGGCGGCCAGCATCGGAGGGGATGCGGGTGCTACGGGAGCGACGATTACCTCGGACGACAGCAATGCGCCCACGTTGAAGTGGACGGTGGACGAGTTGCAGAAGCAGGAGAGCGTGACCCTCACCTTCCGAGCGCTCATCAACAACAGTGGGACCTACACGAACACGGCGGAGGTGACGGCGTCGGACCAGCCGGATCCGGACAGCACGCCGAACAACGGGGATCCGGCGGAGGACGACTACGCGGTTGCGTCGGTCAACGTGGTGCCCAAGGCGGATCTGGGCATCGCGATCTCGGACACGCCGGATCCGGTGAACGCAGGGGATCCGCTGACCTACACCCTGACCGTCTCCAACACGGGCCCGAGCGATGCGGAGACCATCACCGTGACCCTGGACCTGCCGTCGGGTGTGACGTACGAGGGCGCGTCGGGAGACGGGTGGACGTGCAGTGAGAGCGGTGGGACCGTGACGTGCACGCGGCCCAACGTGCCCGCGGGGACGACAGTGCCGGGCATTACGGTGAACACCACGGTCAACAGCGACGTACCGGACGGGGCCACGCTCACGGCCGATGCGGAGGTGGATTCCGCCACGCCCGATCCCAATCCCGACAACAACACGGACAGTGCGGACACCACCGTCCAAACGAGTGCGGACCTGGGCATTACCATCGTGGACACGCCAGACCCGGTGAACGCGGGAGACCCGTTGACCTACACCCTGACCGTGTCCAACACAGGTCCGAGCGATGCGAAGACCATCACCGTGACCCTGGATCTGCCGTCGGGTGTGACGTACGACGGGGCGTCGGGTGACGGGTGGACGTGCAGCGAGAGCGGCGGGACCGTGACGTGCACGCGTCCCAACGTGCCCGCGGGGACGACAGTACCTGACATTACCGTCAACACCACGGTCAACAGCGACGTGCCTTCCGGCACCACGCTGTCCGCGGATGCTACCGTGGCCTCCGCGACGCCCGATCCTAACCCCGACAACAACAGCGACACCGCGTCCACAGACGTGCGGATCGTTTCTCTGGCCCTTTCCAAGGAGGCGTCGACCAACGTGGTGCTCATTGGTGACATTGTGACCTTCACGGTGCGCATCACGAACACAGGGGAGACGACCATAGCCTGGCTGCCGTTGCGGGATGCGTTTGACAACACATGTCTGCAATACGATGCGAAGTCTGCGAATCCTGTGGAGAACAACCGGACGGACGAGACCATAGACTGGTACGACCTGACGACGAGCTTTGGGGAGGACCTGGCGCCCGGGGAGAGCTTCACGGTGACGATTCCCTTCCGGGCGGTGGCGGTGGACGACGACGCGG
>JAADDB010000015.1 GCA_013154135.1 Chloroflexota bacterium | reverse complement strand
GCTCTGGCCGCGGCCCGGTCCCTCACCGCGGTGCTGCAACAGCCGCAGAGCACGGCCATCGCGCTGGCCTGGGCGGTCCTCGCCGCGTTCGACCGTTGGGCCCGCGCCATGGGCGAACCGCCACTAGAAGAATGGTGGGAGAAGTGGGGACTGCGCGAGGCCGTGGCCGAGGTGGTAGGGGAGGATGGGGATTTGGTGGTGACATTAGTGCTCAGCGAGCCGTGGTCGGTGACCGGTGAGGAGGATCGGGGTGCGGATGGCGGATGGCCGATAACGGACACGCCCTTGCTGCGGCGCTGGCTGGGCGTGCACGAGTACGAAGGGGTGTGGTGGTTCCGCAAGGAGCCCTTCGAGACCTGGGTGGGGTGGATGTACTTCGTGCAGGTGGTGGAGGCCCTGGCCGCGGGGAAGGACGAGGACGCGTGGGTGCAGGAGGCCGTGCGATTGTACCGTGTGGCGCAGGCGCTGCTGGAACGCGCGGAGGAGGTCGGCTGGCGGTGGAAATGATCGCTCTTATTCTTCCACAAACAACCAAGCAATCCTGTAGTCTCTCGTTATGAAAGCCCTAATGTAATGTACTGGACTTTGGCCAAGCGGCAAATCGTGGTTTTTCGTGGGGCGGACGGGTCCATGAGGTAACGAGTAATGAGCAACGATTGACGATTAAGGGGTTGAATGCCAGGATAGCCCTTCGATGCCGGGCTGTGAGAGAAAGGCCCGTTTGTAACCGGCCAAGAATCACTGCGAACGGCCCGCAATAAGCGGCCCAATAAATTGGCCCGCGGAACGGGGAGCGCCCCTGCGGGGTGCGAGGGGGGGCGTCCGGCCGACGCATCCCCGTCCCGAAGGGACGGCTCCTGTTGAGCAGGCGGATTTATTTGGCGGGCGCAGGGCCGTGTGTCCGTACTGTTTGTGAACGGCGATGTGTGGTCATGTGCGAACGCCTGGGGCTGACCCCCCGGGCTCAATTTGGGGAAGCTCCCTTTAGGGGCTCTGGATGGGCGCACTGCCGTGTGCCCCTACCGCTCGTGAACGGCCGAGAATCGCCCCGCACGGCTTATGATGGTCTCCCGCCCCTCCTACTCGTTACTCGTTATGCGTTAGGCTCTTCGCCCATCCCAGCCGATCTCTCCCCTCAGCCAACCCCCTTAATCGTTACTCATTAATCGTCAATCGTTACTCCTTCCCCTCTCATGCTCAGCGCGATGCGGCCCCGGTCCACGTCTACGCTGAGGACCCGCACGGTGACCACGTCCCCCACGTTCACCACCTCAAAGGGATCGCTCACGTAACGGTTCGCGAGTTCGCTGATGTGCACCAGCCCGTCCTGCTTCACCCCGATGTCCACAAACGCGCCGAAGTCCACCACATTACGCACCACGCCCTGGAGCACCATGCCCGGCTTCAAATCCTCCATCTTCAGCACATCCTGCCGGAACAGGGGCGGCGGCACGTCCTCCCGGGGATCCCGACCCGGCCGGGCCAGCGCGTCCAGGATGTCCTCCAGCGTAGGCCGTCCCACCTCCAACAGATCCGCGAGCGCGTCCAAGTCCTCGGTCCCGCGCACGTGGGCCACCCGCGCGGGCAGGTCCGGCTCGTCCCCCCGGACACCCATGTACGCGAAGAGGCGCTCCACCACGGGGTAACTCTCCGGGTGGATGGGCGTCGCGTCCAGGGGGTTCTCCCCGCCGGGGATGCGCAGGAACCCGATGGCCTGCTCATACGTCTTGGGCCCCATGCCCTTCACCTTCAGCAACGCCTCCCGTCGCGGGAAGGGACCGTGCGCGTCCCGGTGCTTGACGATGTTCTCGGCCAGGCGGCGGTTCAGCCCGGCCACGTACTGTAACAGTGCGGGGCTGGCCGTGTTCACGTCCACGCCCACCTGGTTGACCACGTCCTCCACCACCGCGTCCAGGGCCTGGGCCAGGCGCTTCTGGTCCACATCATGCTGGTACAGGCCCACCCCGATGGACTTGGGGTCGATCTTGACCAGTTCGGCCAAGGGGTCTTGCAAGCGGCGGGCAATGGAGACCGCGCCGCGCATGCTCACGTCCAGGTCGGGCAATTCCCGACGGGCCAGGTCCGACGCGGAGTAGACGGACGCGCCCGACTCGCTGACCATGGTGTACGCGACGCGCGCGTCCCCGGGCAGGGTGGGATTCACCTCCCGCAGGAGTTCCGCGACCAGAGCTTCCGTCTCCCGGCTGGCCGTGCCGTTGCCGATCGCGATGAGGAGGCCGCGAGCCGATGGGGAAGGGGCTGTCGGCGTCTGTGGTGCGTAGCGGGTGATGAGGTGGCGGAGGGCGGTTTTGGCCGCGTCCCACTGGTTCTTGGGCGCGTGGGGGTAGATGGTCGCGGTTTCCAGCACCTTGCCCGTGGGGTCCACCACCGCGACCTTGCACCCGGTGCGGTAGCCGGGGTCGATGCCGATGACCGTGTACCCCCGCACGGGGGGCTGCAGGAGGAGTCGGCGCAGGTTGCGGGCAAAGACGCGGATCGCGTGGTCGTCCGCGTCCTCGGTGTGGCGGGACCGGAGTTCCCGGGTGATGGAGGGGAAGAGGAGACGCTTGTACCCGTCCGCGATCGCGGCCCGCAGGTGGGGAGCGAAGATGCTCTGCGGGCGGGTGAGGACGCGTTCCTCAATGGCCCGGATGACCGCGTCGTCGGGGAGTTCCACCTTCACCTTGAGGACCCCTTCCCGTTCGCCCCGGTTGATGGCCAGCAGGCGGTGGGGCGGGATGTCCGCGAGTTTCTCCCGGTAGTCGTAGTACATCTGGTAGACCCCGCGCGGGTCCTTCTCCCCGTCGTCCAGGGTGACGGAGAGCCACGCGTGGTCCCGGGCGAACTGCCTGAGCCAGGCCCGGATGTCCGCGTCCTCCGCGATGCGCTCCGCGAGAATGTCCCGCGCGCCCGCGTACGCGTCCTCCACCGTGGGGACGTCATCGTTCAGGTAGGGACGGGCAATGGCTTCCAGGTCTCCCGAGGTGTCCTCCTGGGCCCACATGCGGTCGGCCAGGGGTTCCAGACCCCGCTCGCGCGCGAGGGTGGCTCGGGTGCGTCGTTTGGGCTTGTAAGGCAAGTAGAGGTCTTCCACTTCTTGCAGGGTGGTCGCGGCCAGGATGCGCTCGCGCAGTTCGTCGGTGAGTTTGCCCTGTTCCTCGATGCTGCGCAGGACCGTCTCCTTGCGCGCGTCCAGGTGGCGTAGGTAGGTGACTTGGTCGAGGATGGCGCGCAGTTGGGTTTCGTCCAGGCCGCCGGTGACTTCCTTCCGATAGCGGGCCACAAAGGGCACGGTGTTGCCCTCGTCGAAAAGGGCCACAGTCCGAGCCACTTGCTCGGGCGTCAAATGGAGGGTCTTTGCGATTTGCTCGAAGATGTGCGATGTCATTTGGGTCCTTTGGGCAGGATATGGGTTGTCGGGAAGACGGGTTCCCGCGATGGTTCGGCTGAAAACTCCGCAAGCTCTCGACGGATGGCCC
>JAADDB010000113.1 GCA_013154135.1 Chloroflexota bacterium | reverse complement strand
GGGAGAGGCTGGGAAATGTCACACACGGCCCACGCGGCCCAATAACCAGGCCCGTTGAACGGGAAGCGCCTCTGCGGAGCGCGGGGTAGGTGCTCCGGCCGACGTATCCCCGTCCCGGAGGGACGGCTCCTGTTCAGCAGGCGGATTTATCCGGCTGCCTTCCTCTCCGGGGAAGAAGTCAACCGGGTTCTCTACTCAGCGTTCATGTCAAAGTACAAGGACCTTGATATGTCGGTCAATCAGGCAACCGACTTTAGGATTATACAGGAAGGTAAGTGGGGGGCAAATTGGGGTGAGTATCAAGGGGGGCGGTGGGATGTCAGCAGGTGCCCCCTAAAACCAAGGAGTTCCTCCACCCGATCCAGCCCGATTGGGCCTCCCGCTCCTCCTTTACTCGTTGCTCGTTAAGCGTTACACGTTCACCACCGGCCATCCAAATTAATATGACGAAGCTCATGGCATAACAAAAGCTTATTTGGCTTACTGATAACGAGAAGTGAGGGGTTATACTCCGCCACACCTCGCGCGAAATTTGGTCCGAAACCGCAACCAATGGCATCCTAAACATAAGCACTACTTGGGCTGTGGAGGGCCGGATAAACCTCTGGCACAGGCGTCGGGCATTCGGTTGGGAGTTCACAAGCGAGGGGAGGCATGGGTCGTCTGTTAAATCGGGTTGCCGTTGTCACCGGCGGAGGACGTGGCTTGGGCCGAGCCATCGCACACCTGTTGGCCCGTGAAGGGGCTCGGGTGGCTGTGCTGGCCCGGACCGAGGCCCAGGTACACGCAGTGGCCGAGGAAATCCGGCGCGCGGGGGGCGAGAGTTTGCCCCTCGTCGCGGATGTGGCCCGGTGGGACTCGGTTCAGCAGGCCGTGGCGCAGGTCTTGGACCGATGGGGGCGTGTGGATGGGCTCATTAACAACGCGGGCGTCATCGACCCAATTGGGCCGACCTGGCGTGTAGACCCGCAGGAGTGGGCCTACAACATCGACGTGAACCTCAAAGGTGCCTTCTACATGAGCCGAGCCGTCCTCCCGCACATGTTGGAGCGACAGCAGGGCTGCATTGTGAACGTGGGGAGTGGCGCGGCCCGCTCGGTCATCACCTCCTGGAGCGCGTATTGTGCGGCCAAAGCCGGCTTGTACCACTTCACCCGGGTCCTGGCCGCGGAATTGGAAGGAACGGGCATTCGGGTCAACGTGGTACGGCCCGGCGTGGTGGACACGGAAATGCAGCGCCGGATCCGGGAGGCGCGGGAGGAGGATTTCGGCCGGGAGAACCTGTTGCGCTTTCGGCGTCTGAAAGAGGAGGGGTTGCTCATGGCGCCGGAGATCCCGGCCCGGCTGATTGTGTGGCTGTGCACCGAAGAGGCCCAGGGCGTCCACGGGCAGGAGGTGGACATTTACGACCCCTTATGGCGTCAGCGGGCCGGCCTGGGCGACTGATGGGGCATCGGACGTGACCTGAACAGCGGACGGGAAACGATGTGCCCCTCTCGTTCATCCTTACTCCTTCATCGTCAATCGTCAATCGTTGCTTTATCATTACTCTAGGAGAAGACATAGGAGGGAATCGTGGCGTACAAACACATTGTCGTGCCTCCGGGGGGCGAGAAAATCCGCGTTGTGGATGGTAAGCTGGTCGTCCCGGACAATCCGTACATTTGTTTCATCGAAGGCGATGGCATCGGCGTCGATATCACGCCGGCCATGCGCCGGGTTTTGGACGCGGCCGTGGAAAAGGCCTACGGCGGCAAGCGCAAGATCGTGTGGGTCGAGATTTACGCAGGGGAAAAGGCCTACAAGATCTACGGGGAATACATGCCCGAGGAGACCTTCCAGGCCATGCGGGACTTCATCGTGGGGATCAAGGGCCCCCTCACTACCCCGGTTGGGGGTGGATTCCGCAGTCTCAACGTGACCCTGCGTCAGGTGTTGGACCTGTACGCGTGTGTGCGTCCTGTGCGGTGGGTGCCGGGCACTCCGAGCCCTGTGTGTCATCCCGAGCGCATGGACATGGTCATTTTCCGGGAAAACACGGAGGACGTGTACGCGGGGATTGAATGGCCCGCGGAATCGCCGGAAGCCAAGCGCCTGATTGAGTTCATGAACGAGGAATTGGGCACCAAGATAAGTGAGAAGGCGGCCATTGGCATCAAGCCCGTGACCGAGTTCGGCTCCAAGCGCTTGGTGCGCAAGGCCATCCAATACGCCATTGACCGCAATCGCAAGAGCGTGACCCTGATGCACAAGGGGAACATCATGAAATTCACCGAAGGCGCGTTCCGCGATTGGGGGTACCAGGTGGCCAGGGATGAGTTCGGTGATGTGACCATCACCGAATCCGAGCTGTGGGAGAAGTACGGCGGGGAAGCGCCCGAGGGCAAGATCGTCATGAAGGACCGCATCGCGGACAACATGTTCCAGCAGATCCTCACCCGCACCAACGAATACGACATCATTGCCACCCTGAACCTGAACGGCGATTACATCAGCGATGCTGCTGCGGCCCAGGTGGGTGGTTTGGGCATGGCGCCGGGCGCGAACATCGGCGACTACATCGCGCTCTTCGAGGCGACTCACGGCACCGCGCCCAAGTACGCGGGGCAGGACAAAGTCAACCCCGGCTCCCTCATCCTTTCCGGCAAGATGATGTTGGAATACCTGGGTTGGGAAGAGGCCGCGGAGCTGGTGTGGAAGGGCATTTCCGGGGCCATCCAACAGAAGCGGGTCACCTACGATCTGCACCGCCAGATGGAAGGGGCCACGCTGCTCAAGACCTCGGAATTCGCCGAGGCCATTGTGGAAAACATGTAACGGAATCCCCAGGGGCGACCATGTGGTCGCCCCTCATGTTATCCTCACGAGGAGGTGACGCATGAGTGTTATCGAGTCCGTGTGGAAGGGTATTACATACCGCGGCGGGGTGGGCCATTGGGCCTGGCTCCTCCACCGTGTGGCCGGTGTGGGTGTTGCCCTCTTCCTCACCCTCCACATTCTGGATATTTTCCTCATCTCCTTTGGGGAGGAGGTCTTTGAAAAACTGCTTTTCATCTATCATAGCCTTCTCTTCAAACCCTTTATCGTCCTCTTGGTCTTTGGTGTCACGTACCATGCGCTGAACGGTTTGCGCCTTATCCTCATCGACTTTTGGCCGGGGGTCATGACCGAGTACCACAAGCCCGCTTGGTACGCGGCCGTGGCCATCAGCGTGGTGGTCACGTTAATCAACATCGTGGTCATGCTCTAAGGGAGGTGCACGATGAACTTTCCCATAGCTTCCAGTGGACGCCCTCGTCCGGGCGCAGGATTTGCTCTTTGGTCCTGGTATTTCATGCGGGTGTCCGGCATTGTTATGCTTTTCATGGTCTTGTTCCACTTGTTGTGGATGCACTTTGTCATTGGCTTGGAAAACGTGAACTACACCACCATCGCGGCGCGTTGGACAGGAAAGATGGGACCGTTTTGGCGGGTGTACGATTTAGTCTTGCTCTTCTTCGCCTTTAGCCACGGGTTGAACGGGGTTCGCTGGGTGATTGAGGACTACGTACGGTCGCGAGGATGGCGATTGGCCCTCGTCTCCTTTCTCTGGGTTCTCTATGTGGTCCTGATGATTGCGGGAGCGTACATCATCTTGTCCTTCCAGGCCTAAGTAGCAGCACTCATCCCGAAGGTGTGATAAGGAGGTCAACCGTGAACTACCATAAGTACGAAACGGTCATAGTGGGCGCAGGTGGTGCAGGGCTGATGGCGGCCTTGTACGCATCTCGCGGTTCCGATACAGCCGTTATCAGCAAACTTTACCCTGTTCGCTCTCACACCGGCGCGGCCCAAGGGGGCATCGGTGCTGCTCTGGGGAACATGGAAGAGGATCATCCCGAGTGGCACGCGTACGACACGGTCAAAGGTTCGGACTATTTGGCCGACCAGGACGCGGTGGAAATGATGACGTCCATGGCGCCGGGTATTGTTATTGAGTTGGAGCATATGGGGTTGCCCTTTGACCGCACTCCCGATGGGAAGATCGCTCAACGGCGCTTCGGTGGACACACCAATAACATCACGGGCAAACCCGTCATGCGGGCTTGCCACGCGGCCGACCGTACCGGCCATATGATCCTCCAAACCCTGTACCAGCAGTGCATCAAGCAGGGCGTGACGTTCTTTGATGAGTACCAGGTGATGGACCTGCTCATCAACGAAGGCCGAGTGGCCGGCGTGGTCGCGTATGAGATCGCAACCGGGGAATTGCACGTGTTCCACGCCAAGAACGTCCTCTTCGCCACCGGTGGCTGGGGACGTGTGTGGAAGATCACCAGCAACGCGATCTCCTACACGGGGGACGGCGCAGCCATTGTCCTGCGCAAGGGGCTCCCGTTGGAGGATTTGGAGTTCTTCCAGTTCCATCCCACGGGCATTTACAAGATGGGCATCCTCATCACCGAGGGCGTACGCGGGGAAGGTGGCGTGCTCATCAACAACGAAGGGGAGCGCTTCATGGAGAAGTATGCCCCTACGGTGAAGGATCTGGCCTCCCGGGACGTGGTTTCCCGGGCCATCTACCTGGAAATCAAGGCCGGACGGGGCATCAACGGACAGCCCTACGTCTACCTGGACGTGCGCCCGGAGACGGTGAACAAATATTTCGAGAAGGATGGGGTCCTGGGCCCGGATGGGAAACCCAAGCGGGTGACCGCAGAATACCTGCTCAAGAAGCTGCCCGACATCATCGACTTCTGCAAGACGTACCTGGGCATTGACCCCATGAAGGAGCCCATTCCCGTGCAGCCCACGGCCCACTACGCAATGGGCGGGATCCCGACCACCAAGTTCACCGAGGTCATCGTCGCACCGGACAACACCATCATGCCCGGTCTGTACGCGGCCGGGGAGACCGCGTGTGTTTCCGTGCACGGTGCGAACCGGCTGGGCACCAACAGCTTGCTCGACCTGGTCGTCTTCGGGAAGATCGCGGGGCAACGGATGGCCGAATTCGCCCGGGAGAACGATTGGGTCCCCTTGCCCAAGGAGACGTGGGAGCCCGTGCAGGCTGAGCTGGACCGGCTCCTCAACAATCCCGGCAACGAGAACCCCTACCAAATTCGGGCGGAGATGCAGGAGGCCATGAACGACGGTGTGGGCGTCTTCCGCACCGAAGAGCTCATGCAACAAGCCCTGGATAAGATCCGGGAACTGAAGGAACGCTACAAGCACATCCGGGTGATGGACAAAGGAAAGCGGTTCAACCAGGACTTGTTGGAGGCCTGGGAAGTGGGGAATCTCCTGGACATCGCGGAGGCCACCACGGTCAGCGCTCTGAACCGGAAGGAAAGCCGTGGCGCTCATTCCCGGGATGACTATCCCAAGCGGGACGATGAGAATTGGCTCAAGCACACGCTTATCTACCGGGAAGCGGACGGCACGTTCCGAATTGAGTACAAACCGGTGGTCATTACCAAGTGGCAACCTAAGGAGCGCGTGTACTAAACTCGAACCTCCGGCGAGGATCTCGCGATCAAAGCCGGTGACTGTTGAGGGAGGCAATCGATGGCCGAAACATTCCGAGCCACCATCCGCATCTTGCGATACAATCCCGATGTGGACAAAAAGCCACATTGGGCCGAATATACAGTTGAGGTGGAACCCACGGATCGGGTGATTGATGCCTTGCACCAGATCAAGTGGTTCCAGGATGGAACCCTGGCAGTCCGCCGTTCCTGCTTGCACGGCGTCTGCGGTTCCGATGCCATGATCATCAACGGGCGCAACGCACTGGCGTGTAAGGTCCTCATGAAGAACGCGGGAACCATGGTAACGGTCGAACCGTTGCGGGGGTTCCGGGTGATCAAGGACCTGGTGGTGGACATGGAGCCCTTCTTCGAGAAGTACCGCTCCATCATGCCCTACTTCATCAACAATGATCCGCCACCCCCTCGCGAGCGGTACCAGTCCCCGGAGGACCGGGCCCGGTTCGACGATACTACCAAGTGCATTCTCTGCGCCGCGTGTACCACGTCCTGTCCCTCCTTCTGGGCCAACCCGAAGTACGTTGGTCCTTCGGCTATTGTCCAGGCCCACCGCTTTATCTTCGACAGCCGCGATCAGGCCTGGGAAGAGCGCCTGCGCATTCTCGCGGACAGGGACGGCGTGTGGCGTTGCCGCAGTGTGTTCAACTGTGTGGAGGCATGCCCTCGGGAGATCAACATCAAGAAGGCCATTGCCGAGGTGCAACAGGCCATTCTCACCGGTTCCCGCGGGTTTTAACCTTCCAACCAGCAGGCGCCGCGGACCGCGTTGCGGTAGAGCGGGGACCATCAACGATGGCAGGTCCTGCGCCGGGTTGTCGTTGATGGTGGATGTTAGGACTTTGGACGAAGTTCGCTGTCTTGCGTGGCTGGCGGGGCGGGTAAGGCCGACCTGTCATTCACGCAAGACAGCATTCCTCTATCAATCGGCCGTCACATAGATAGGATTGGCAAAGATCCAGCCACGTTCCTTGCCCCACGCTTGACGCCATACCTCCACCCGGTAAATCCCGGGTTCTTGGACGCGGTAGTAAAGCGTCTGGCCCTTCCCTTCCCTCACGATGACCCCGTCGCGTCGGAGGATCCAGTGCCCCGGCGCAGGCAGGAGGGCATGGAGGGTCAGTCCCTCCCCAAAGGTGACGTGTTCTCCCATGATGTGGGATGTTTCCCCCCGCACAGCCCAAAAGCGGAAGTGGTCGGATGGGTAGATGAGGTCGTAGGCGACCCAGGCATGTCCTGCGCGAAGGGCATCGTATACCCGTTGGGCATCTTCTTCCACCACGCGGGAAAAGCGGGTGGGGGTGAGGATGTGGGTGTTCACCGCGCGGAAGAGGAACTCATACGGGAAAATGCGCCGCCGAATGGGGCCCAAGCGGTAGGTTTTGCCGTGGGCGTCGGCCCCGCCAATCGCGACCACCGGTCCCTCGGCCAGGAGATCGTCCCACAGGCTGAGCACTTCCGGCAGAGGCCCCACGGGGAAAAATTGGGGGAAAAAGGAGAGGAGTAGTCCCATCAACTTGTTGGTCGCGAATTCGCGGAAGCTGGACATGTAGTTCCACAGCTCAATGCCTGTGAAGCCCCGTACCCGCCAGTCTGTCCAGGCATATGTTTCGGGCACCAGGGGCGAACTTCGCTCCATCGGGTGTGCCAAAAAGGTGAGCCCGCCTTGTTCCCGTACGGCATCGATGACGGCTTGGGGGTCATCCGCCAGGTGCGATACGTCTTCTTGGATGCCCAGGCATAGGAGGTGATTTTCCTTCCCCTCTTCTGTGTGGACTTCTTCACCGATGAGGACGAGGACGTCGTGGTAATATCCTTCCTCTTCCTTGTACAGCACGTTGTGATCGGTGATGACGATGAAGTCTAAGCCGGCTTTCTGGGCGGCTCGGGCAACTTCTTCGGTGGGCTCTGTGCCGTCACTGTGGAGGGTGTGAACGTGTATGTTGCCGCTGTACTCGTACCAGGCATCCATCGCTGTTTCCCCTTCTATTGAGTTTGTTGGGTGAGTGCGTGGAGGTAATGGGCCGGTACTTCCACGCAGACAACTACTCCCTTGGCACGGAGGATGTCCTCCGCGTACAGTTCAACTTCCACCGTGACCTTGCGTCCTCGGATTTCTCGCGCGCGGCCGCGCAATTCCAGCTGGGGCCCGAGAGGCGTGGGTTTCAGGTAATCCACGTGCAAGGACGCGGTGAGAAAGCGCGGCGGGTTCAGTGGTGTGCCCCGCTCCCGGGCTGCAAACGCGGCGGCTGTTCCCGTCCCATGGCAGTCAATGAGGGAGGCAATAAGGCCGCCGTACACGTACCCGGGGATGGCAATGTGGTACGGCTGAGGTGTGAAATAGGCCACCGTCTCTTCCTCATTCCGCCAGTATGTTTTCAGGTGATACCCGTGTTCGTTCAGCCGCCCACATCCATAGCAATAGGCCAATTCGTCCGGATAGAGATCTTGGATGGCCCACTTTTGCGGCTCTTTGGTTGACATCCCATCCTCCTTCACATCCCGGCGCGGGTTGATGGACAAAATCCAGGCGTACCCTAGCGACGGCGGGACGGAACGGACCATTCGTCGTTCGTCGCTCGTCGGTGGTCGTTCGTCGCTCGTCGCTCGTCGCTCGTCGTCGGGCGCAATGATGAAGTGGGCGCGGGGAGTCGAGATCAGTCCGTCCCTGTTCCTTGCTCAAAGAGTCGGGGCCAGCGTTCCAGGAAGAGGGGGAAGTCACGTATGAGCTCTTGTGCGCGTGTGACGGCTTGTTCTACCACCTCTTCCGGCTTCCCCCACCGGGCTATGGCCTCCGGTGTTGCCCACGTGCGAAGCGCTGCCAACGCATCCCTCTCCAGATCCTCCCGGAGAAGGCGCCCAGGATAGGGCATGAGATTGACGGGAAATCGGTCCCCATATTGTCGCACTTTTTCCCGCTCGTAGGCAAATCGCCGGATTTGTTCGACCCACCGACCGTAAGGATGGGCTGTCGCGTTTTGGACCGGTACGTGTAGGACGCGGAGGGTTTTGTCCAGGTACGGGGTGTACCCGGCGATCATGGCGTTTATCGCGTAGTCCACATCCTCGCCCCGCGGGATGGCCGGGTCAAAGCCCACGTGCCGTGCGAGGGAGGCGCGAAATACCATGTTCCCTCCGAAGATGATGGGCGTGGGGCTCCACTGGCCTTCCAGGTGCAATAGACGGTGCAGGGCCGCGTTCAGGATTCGGCATTCGTCGAGGAAGATGTTCTTCCTCTCGGGGCCCTCGGGGAAGAAGACGCTGCCGTTGGGGTTTTCGTATAGGCCGGTGAACCCAAGGGCAGGATGGGCAGAGAGGGTGTGCTCCAGGGTGTGGAAGTAGTCGGCGCGGATGATCTTGTCGTCGTTGAGGCTGACGATGACATCCGCACCGTGGAGGAGGGGGAGGAGGAGTTGTTGGTTTCGGATGCCCGCGTACGTGGTCGCGGTGAAGGTGTCGGGGGGCAGGCCGACCTTTTGGGCCAGGGCTTGCCATTGGGGGAGCTGGGAGGGGCCGACGAGGGTGATCCTCAGGTGGCGGCGGAAAGGCCGGACAAGGTGGGTCACCCGGCTCTCGGCCGCGTTGGCCAAGTCCAGGTGGGTGACGCCGATGACGATGAAGACGTGCAGGGTTGGAGGGCGTGAGGCTTCCACAAGGCTGTCCAAAAGGCGGGGCAATGGGCTGTTTCCGTCCAATGGGGTGGCGTGGTCGAGGAGCGCGTCATCCGGGCGGGGGGCTGTGTTGCGAGGACGCCCCCAGATGGTGGAAATGACGGTGGCAATATGGTGTTCGTCGTTCATGGGAACCTCTTGTCCTGCAAACTGCTGAGGTACGGGTTGGGTCATGGACTTGGGACAAAATGGGATGGCTCCTTGGTACGAAACCAGGGCATTCACGGAACCGCCCGCTCCCGGCCAAGGTGCCACCGGTCTTTGTCAGTCCATCAAAATCGTTACCCAATCCTTTGACTCTATCGCCTGATCTTGGTCCAACTGTTAAAGGAGGTCTCTAGTGTGCGAGGAATATTCCCGACAAAGCACCTACGTGATGTGACTCCATTTTACCAACTCGCGCCGGTTTTGTCAAGGGGTCGTTGATTGCCTTATCGGACAAAAAGCTCTTCCTGGGCATGGGGCACGAGCGTCGGGATCCCCCTGGTAGGGAACGGAACTTGGCGGGGGAGATGGTGGGGGATGGACGACGCCGGGGGCATCTGGTCGGGACGCGCAAAGGGGCTCGGCAGGCTTTACCGAGCCCCTGGAAACGCGCGGTTGGGGTGGGTTAGTGGCCTTTTTCGAAGATGGGGAAGTGACGTACCATGAAGTCGAAGAAGAGAATTGCTCCCGCCATCATGCCCAAGGTGATACCCCATTCGGCCCACGTCGGCACGTACGCGACGCCTTTCAGCCCAAAGAGACTCACGTTGAACCGGTTCAGGAGTACTCCAAAGGCGACTAGGAACGCGGCTCGGAAGAGGAGGTGGCGATCCTCCCGCACTCGGGCCGAGAAGAGCATGACCAGCGGTATGAGCACTCCCACAATCACCTCGACGAGGAAGAGAAGTGTGAGCCACAGGTTCTCCCCCAGGGCAGCCAGGCCTCCCGACATGACAAATGTGGCTGCTTTGATGATCGCGTACACCAACAGGACCCACGCTGCGTACTTCCCCAACTCCGCGAGCAAGGGTTGGTCCAGCTTCTTGTGGTACGCACGCGCGGCCAGGTTCGCCTCCACAATGATCATGGATAGCCCTGCCGCCACCGCGGAGAGGAAGAACAGCAGGGGCAGGAAGCCCGTGCGCCATAAGGGGGATACCCGCCATCCCGAGAGGACGAACAGAGTTCCTAGGGATGACTGGTGCATGGTGGAGAGGACAATGCCCAGGATGACCAGGGGGATCATAATCGCACCCACCAGGCGACGCAACGTCCGCCACCCCAGTCCTTCAAACACCACCTCACTGAGCTCCAGGGCCAACACCGTGGTATACGTCATCACACATACGGCCACCTCGAAGAGGGGCGAATGCAAGTTGTGATACACAAGGGGGTGCCAGATACGCCACGGCAGACCCAAATCGAAGAAGATGGACGCGGCGCCGATGACGTATCCCAGGAACGCGGTGAGAATAGTCGGGCGGAGCAGGGGGTAAAAGCGCTTCATGTGGAAGATCTTCACAATCGCGCCTATGGTGAAACCGCCCGCGGCCAACGCAATGCCGGCCAGCACGTCGATGCTGATCCACAAGCCCCACGGACGACCGTCGCTCAGGTTGGTGGACGCGCCAAGGCCGTTGGTGAGTCGGTATATCGCGGCCACCAATCCCCACAGGGCCAGACCCCACAAGAGCATCCGTCCCCACGACAGGGTCCGTTGGGCACTGATTGTCTTGGCGCTCACGGTCATGACTTATCCTCCTCCCCACGCGTCACCAGGTACGCGGCCACAGAAAACGTGGTCATACCCACAATAATGCTGGGCACCGCGTAGTCCAGTGGGATTTTGATGCTCTCGGGCAGGGGTTTCTCGTCCAGTTGGGGGAACCCCAAGTCCTCGAAGGGCACGCCGGAGAGGTAAAGCGCGTGGGTACCTCCGGCCTCGTGTTCGCCGTACACGTGGTCCACATACCGGTCCGGGTGGGCCTCGATGCGCTGGTGGGCCTCGGCGAGGAGTTCGGACCGGGTGCCGAACACCAGCGCGCCTGTGGGGCACGCCTCCACACACGCGGGGGGCTCGCCTCGATCCAGGCGGCCGTTGCTGGTGCAGAAATCGCACTTTTGAATGTATGGCGTTGTCGTGTCCCACTCGTAGCGGGGCACGCCGAAGGGGCAGGACACCATGCAGTACCGGCAGCCGAAGCATATGTTCTTGTCGTAGGCCACCGCGCCCGTGGGCGTGATGTGCAGGGCTCCCAGGGGGCACGCGGCCACGCACGCGGGTTCAATGCAGTGCATACACTGGCGCTTCACAAAGGACCACGTCTGGCCATCTTCGGACTTGTACAGCTTGATGAGGGTCCATGTATCCCCGGACAGGTCATTTGGTGCATCGTACAGGCCCGTCGGGTCCAGCTCGGCCGGCTTATTGTTGGCCCGGCGGCACGCGTTCTGGCACGCACGACACCCCACGCACAACGTCGCGTCGTAGAGCATCGCGTAGCCATCGGTGACGGGCTTGAAGGGCCGGACCTCCTCCTTGCCGGAAGCAGTCACCGCCCCCGCAGTGAGGAGCAAGCCGCCCACACTGGCCCCGGCGATCTTCAAGAACTCTCGGCGGTTGATCTTCTTGCCCATGACGCCCTCGCTTTAACCTTCATCCGACGGTTGCGAGCTGCCATTGTTGGATTTCTTCCCTTTCAACAGGGTTGCGCCCGCGACGGCTGCAGCCCCTACCACCGCGCCGGTGATGCCTGCGCTCACCGCATCCACCTTCCCCTCCGGACCTTCCTCCACCGAGGGGTAGAACGCGGGCGGCGCGGCCTCCTGGATCTTCACGGGTTCATAAATGGGCCGATCCCAGAAATCCAACTCCGTGCAGCCAATGCATCCGTGCCCCGAGCCGATGGGCCAACTGAGCCCGTCGTTCCACTGCACCGCGGGACAATTCGCGTAGGTGATGGGGCCTTTGCATCCCATCTTGTACAGACACCAACCCTTTCGGTGCCCCTCGTCGCCCCATTCTCGTACGAACTCACCCCGGTCAAAGTGCGCGCGGCGGGGGCAGTTGTCGTGGATGAGCGCGCCGTAGGCGAACAGGGGCCGATCGTGTTGATCCGTGGGGGGCAGTTCGCCGAAGGCAAGGAAGTGGACCAGGGTCGCGGTCACGTTGACCGCGTTCACCGGACAGCCGGGCAGGCCGATGATGGGCTTGTCCGGGAACATCTCTTTGACCACAAAACGGGCGCCTGTGGCAGTGGTCGGGCTGGGGTGGGCGCGGGGGATGCCGCCAAAGGAGCCGCAGTTCCCCACGGTGATGACCGCGGCCGCGTTCTTCACCGTCTCCTCGATGACTTGAAGCGCGGTCCGGCCGGCGATGACGCAGTAGACCCCATCATCCCCTTTGGGGACGCCTCCTTCGATGATGACCAGATATCCACCGCGCTTGACCACTTCTTCTCTGGCCTGTTCGGCCTGGAAACCGGCCGCGGCCATGAGCGTCTCGTGATATTCCAGGGAGATCAGGTCCAGCACCACGTGCGCGGCCGAGGGCTTGGAGGACCGGGTGAAGGATTCACTGCACCCGGCGCAGTCCTGGAACTCCAACCAGATGACGGGGAGTTTCGTGGTTTTCTTCTCCAGGGCCTCGGCTATACGGGTGCCATATGACATGGGCAGCGCGAGCGTCCCCGCCATCAGCGCACAGAACTTGAGGAAATCACGGCGGGTAATGCCCCGTTCCAACAGGCTTTTGGCAACAAGGCTTTGTGCTTCCATTGGGCACTCCTCTCCTTGTCGTGCGAACTCAGGTCGTACGCGTTCAAGGCCGTGGACCCACTCGGGTGGGATCGGGGGCCGGCGCGATGGCCTGTTCCGGTGGGGCCCACACGCCCCACGCGGCAAGGACACGTTCGGCCCGACGGATGATCTCCGGTATCGCGCGTTGGCCCGCTTCGCTGGGTCCCAGACCAATGGACAGGTCCACAGGTTGCATGCCGATCAGGTGCAAGTGGGGGGGAAGATGTCCCCGGGCCAGGGCCACGCCCAGCACCTCCTGAAAGGTCACCTGGTGCATGGACATCTTAATCCCCACGTACAAGGGGATGTCATCCCCGGACAACTCCACAATCGTACCGGGTTCCGCACCCACGTCCGCGATGTCCAGGAGGAGCAAGTGGGTTGCTCCCTCCACGTAAGGCAACAGGCGCATGCCCAGGGTGCCGCCATCCACCAGTTCAATGCCCGGATACCGGCCTGTGGAGCGATGGCGGTCTTCCATCTCCCACAGGGCATATACCCCAATGCCCTCATCCGTGTTCAAGATGTTGCCCAATCCCAGAACCACCACGCGGTGTCCGGTCATGATGCGTCCTTCCGCACGTCACCTATGCGCAAGAAGGGTTCGGTGGTCACGTTCATGCGGGAGTACATCTGCACCACCGTGCTGGGCATGACGGTGGTGGTGCCCAACACCTGCTGGTTCGCGTCGATCATGTGGACCGCACAGGCCATGCAGGGGTCGAAGGAGTGAATGGTGCGCAGAATTTCCACGGGCTGGTCAGGGATGGCCAGTTTGGTACCTTCCAGGGAGCGCTCGTACGCGCCCGCCTGTCCCTTGTGGTCGCGCGGGGACGCGTTCCAGGTGGTGGGGACCACTTGTTGGTAGTTGGTGATCTTGCCGTCGTCGATGACCACCCAGTGGCCCAGCGCGCCTCGAGGGGCTTCGGTGGTACCCACGCCCTGCGCGTGTTTGGGCCATGTCTTGGGGTCCCACTTTTCTGTGTTGGCCACCGCGTAATCGCCCTTCGCGATGTTGGCGATGAGTTCGTTGTACCAGCCCTCCATCGCGTCCACGTAGATCGCGGTCTCGATGGCCCGGGCCGCGGTGCGTCCCAAGGTGGAGAAGAGCGCGTCCGCGGGCGCGTCCAGGGCCTTGAGGGTCGTCTCCACCAGCTCTTTGGCCTGAGGATGCCCCGACGCGTAGAGGACGAGCACCCGGGCCAGGGGCCCCACTTCCATGGGCCGTTCCTTCCAGCGCGGGCTCTTGAGCCAGGAGTATTTTTCCTCCACGTTCAAGTACTCGTAGGGGGGCTTGGGGCCGGTGTAGTGGAGTTTGGTCTCCCCCTCCCACGGGTGGAGCCCCACGTCGTCCCCTTTGGAGTACTCGTACCAGGAATGGGCCACGAACTCCTGGACGCCGTCCATGTCCGTGGGGTCCACCGGGTGCACGGTGGAGAGGTCCCGGTCCAGGATGGCCCCCCGGGGCACCAGGTAACTGTCCGTGTTGCGGATGTCATCCGCGGGGAATTCGCCCCACACCAGGAAGTTACCCAGGCCTTCGCCCAGAGTCGCGTATTCCTTGTAGAAGGGTGCGATGGCCAATACGTCGGGCAGGTAGACCTGGTGGACGAAGGTCTTCATCTTCTGGATGGTGTCCCCCACAATGGCCAGGGTGTGCGCGTTGAGGGCTTTGTCGCTGTTCGGGTCGATGGGGAAGGGCACGCCCCCGACCAGGAAGTTGGGATGGGGGTTTTTGCCGCCGAAGATGGTGTGGATGCGCACGAAATCCCGCTGCGCGTCCAGGGCCTCCAGGTAGTGGGCCACGGCCAAGAGGTCGATTTCCGGCGGCAACTTGTACGCGGGATGCCCCCAATACGCGTTGGCAAAGATGGTCAACTGCCCGCTCTCCACCACCTCTTTCACCTTGTTCTGGACGGCCGCGAAGTAGGCGGGGGAGGTTTTGGGCCAAGAGGAGATGGACCGGGCAATGCGCGCGGTTTCCTTGGGATCGGCTTTGAGCGCGTTGACCACGTCGACCCAGTCCAACGCGTGGAGGTGGTAGAAGTGCATCACGTGGTCGTGAACGAATTGCTGCGCGATCATCAAATTGCGGATAAGGTTGGCGTTCTTGGGAATGCGGATGTCCAACGCGTCCTCCACCGCGCGGATGGACGCGAACGCGTGGACTGTCGTGCACACGCCGCACGACCGTTGGGTGATGGCCCAGGCACTGCGCGGGTCCCGGCCACGCATGATGATCTCGATGCCGCGGACCATGGTGCCGGAACTGTAGGCCTTGCGGATGACGTTGTTCTCGTCCACTTCGGCCTCAATGCGCAAGTGCCCCTCAATGCGGGTGATGGGATCCACTACGACCCGTTGCGCCATACGACACTCTCCTTTCCCTAAGGGTCTGCGGAAAGGCTTATGCAGAGATGGGGATTTTCTCTGTCCCACACGTATCCCACTCTCCACTATAGGGAAAACAGGGACGGGTGACTACCCCCAAACGGAGGATGTGTTCCCACCAAACGGGGGGAATCGTTGGGGAGAGAGGGGAGGAGTGAAGGAGTAACGATTGACGATTAACGATTAAGGGGGGACCAGTACATTGCCCGCGGAACGAGGAGCGCCCCCTGCGGGGCACGGGGGCGGTTTCCGGCCGGCGTATCCTTCGCCGTTCTCAGTAGCCTCTTGGCGGCGGATCAGAGCTCAGTTGTAAGCCGATCAATGGGCCCGTTGAATGGTGGGGGCGCACGGCCGTATGTCCCTACCGTTCGTGTACGGCATATGGAGGCATGCCCGGTCGCCCGGGGCTGGAACCCCCGGGCCTGATGAACGGACAAAGCTCGGTAGTACCCCGGCGGCGGACGGGTCCGCACCTTGGCGGGGTGCCGGTGTTCTCGCCCCGTGCTAGGAGAGAGTTTTGCGTGGGTGCGGGCCG